>DTWD01000043.1 GCA_012963185.1 Acidobacteriota bacterium | reverse complement strand
GGTTCAATTGCCTGGGTTGAGCAATCGCCAAAGACATTCATTTTGGCTCCAGGAGTTGTCGTTCTAGGCGTCGATGATTGGATCCTCTGCTTAACTCGCGCCGCCTAATGCGTTGTTCGGTGTAGTATCAGGTGTTCACTATTGGTACAACTTATTGAATGATGGACAGAAATCCGCGAATAGATTTCCTTGGTAAGTGTCCGGTCGAAAGGTATTACATCTTTTTCCGATTCCTAAGCGTTGCTTTCTGCCGATTCGGCTGACAAACAACCCTATATAGAAAGCGCACCGACGAATCGCGGGTGCGCTTTCTATATTTGCCTTTATGGCAGGAACTCATGCCCCTGATATTGATTAACGGTGGCGCATGAACTCGAATCCGTTGATGTTTCGAGTGTCGGTGTGCTTGACGTACTTGGTCCACTCCTCGATTCGAGGACCGACCGGCCAGACAGCATCCCAGGTGTACAACGCGGGCTGGACTACCTGGTCGAACATAAATTGTCCGATATCCCGTTGGATGGCGTCCAATGCGGCCGGGTCTACGGTTTGATTAGCTTTGACGATGGCGTCTTCCAGTTCCGCTATCTCCCACCCGTGGGTAAACGCAGTGTCTTTAAGATGAATCGATAGCCCGACGATCGGTTCGGTACGTATTGGTATCCCATGGCAGGTCATGCCCTCGTAGGTGCGGCCAACGATTGTTGGCCGGAGCGTACTGTACGGCAGGTTTTGGAATTGGACTTGTATACCAACCTGTTCCAACATGCTTGCCACAGCTTCACAAACCGCTTCTTCGGCGGGTGCGCCGCGCTTGGCGGTTGTCAACGTAGCTATGAAGCCGTTCTCGTATCCAGCCTCACTCAATAGTTCCTTGGCTCGTACTGGATCGTATTTCCATTCCAGACCCGGGTTCAGAACGTCCTCATTTCCCGTGAACGATTCCAGTAGGGCCGGCTTGGCGAACCCTAGCAAGAGAGTGTCAATGATGGCGGGACGGTTTATGGCCAATGAAATGGCTTCCCGGACCTTTCGGGCGCTTTCCCATTCCGGCGACGACAGATCGGAATTGGATGAGACCCAGGGCAAATCTGGGTTGTGCCCCGGTCGTTGCTCGTCGGTTCCCTCAACCAGATGATAATTGCCGTAGAAGTTAAGAATCATTGTGCCGGCTTGTGGCACAGTCACGAACTTGGATCCTTCCACCTCTTCCACGGTAGCTATAGAGTCGAAGGCCATCACAAAGGTGTCCAGTTGGCCGGTCTGGAATCCAGCCACCCTGGCGGATTCCTCCGGAATCTCCCAGAAGATCAGCTCCGCGAAGTCTGGAGTTTGCCGCCAATGGTTCTCCACGGCGTTCATCTTCCAGAATTGGGCAGACTCCTGCTGTACGAATTCCCACGAACCTGTGGCGGCGATGTTTCGATCGACTTCGTCGTCGCCCATTTCGTCGAATTGCTTCTTGCTGGAGATCCAGGTGGCCCCACCAAATGGGAAAGCCAAAAACTCGAAGATCGGGGCATGGGCCACTGGCTGTCCGGTGTTGACCACGATGGTGTAGTCGTCAGGGGTTTGAACACTCCCCTCTGGATTCTGCCAGAAGTTTTTGATGATAGAACCTCTGGGGTGCTTGGCGTTGTCAGACCATTGGTTATATGACCACACGACATCCTCTGAGGTCATCTCCCCATAGCCCTTGTGTAGCTGGACGCCCTGTTCGAGCTCGAATGTCCAAGTTAGGAAGTCTGCAGAGATATCCCAGGCCTTGGCCAGCATCGGTGTCAATTTTCGGTCGGAGTCGAAGGTGAACAACGTCTCGCCCACCGGGGCGGCGCTGATCAAGAATAAGCCGGGGTTGCCGACCAATCGCGGATGGGCTGTAAAGCGTCCCATGTCGCTTTGACCCATGCTTAGAGTGCCAGTGAGTTTGGACGGTTGAGAAGTCGCACTAATGGCGGTCGGTGCTGGGACTGGTGTCGAGGCCGAAGCGGTGGCCTGGGGTGCGGTAGTGGCGCTCGGGACTGTTGAACCTCCGGTCGGACTGCTCGTCGCTGATGGAGTGGCGGTCGCGGACGACCCACACGCGAACAGAAACGCTACGAATACCAGAACGACCGCCATTGAAAGATTCTTGTGGAACCGCGTGAATGATAGTGACGTTTTCATGGTATGTTCCTCAAACTTCTGATGTTTTCGTGATGATAGTTTTGGGAATCATATTAGTTTATCTATTGTAATCATTGTTTATATCAGCAATTTCATCATTATGAATCCGGTTAGTCGACAACGTCAAGGTAAACTCGGTGATAGCAAGGAGTTCCTAGAATCTGAAAAAGCGATCGTGGCTTTTGGCTAGGTGATGCAGAAGGGCCACTTGGGTCCACAAGGACCCATCTCGGACAGAGTGATCTTGAGGCAACACGGTAGTGTAATGATTCGCGTATATTTGCTAGAAGAGGAGTCCAGTCACAATCTCTCCACCGTCCGCCGTTGGTGGGACAGCGATTTCAGATGGTTGGACGTTTGATCCCTGATCTAAAGAACCGCTGGTTGATTGGAATGGCTAGGTGGTTCGACAAGCT
>DTWD01000042.1 GCA_012963185.1 Acidobacteriota bacterium | reverse complement strand
GATGGAACTTGGCCGCTGTCGTTTCCGTTACGACACCCTCGTCATCGAGTTTTTCGGCGGTGGACTCCACGAAGTATTCAAACGTGAGTTCAAGGCCCTCTTCATCTTGCACGGCAGCTCGTTCTAGCGCGCGGTTGAGAATGTCCTCGGCCGATAGGTCGACAGCGTTGTTTGGGACACCAGAGATCTGTGCATGAATGAGTGGTGTTGTGCCGAGTAATAATGTCGCACTACCTAGCAGGGACAACAGTGAACGTGTCATCATTCTTTTCACCAACCGTAAGCTCCTAACGCAAGTTTATGCCATCGACGCAGTCAAATATTCGGGTCGACGAGAACGCGTTCCACGGATATGCCCTTCTGATTCGAAGTGTCATTGGTGGAGCGTTGATGGGGCTGGCCAACCTCGTCCCCGGTATTTCAGGGGGCACGATGCTTCTGGCCGTCGGTGTATATCCGCAATTCATTAGTGGCATTGCTGAGGTATCAACGTTTAAATTTCAACCTCGCGTGATCCTGATGCTCGGTTATGTCGCTGTGGCTGCAGCCGTTGTAATTGTTGGATTTGCCCGTCTGATTGCGATGGCCCTCGACCAGTTTGAGTGGGGCATGTACAGCCTATTTATTGGCCTAACGCTGGGTGGAATTCCCCTCATATGGCGCACACTGAAGCCAGCTGACCGTGTGTCGATGAGTAGCGCTCTCGTGGCAATGGTTTTAATGGCACTTTTGGCAACGCTTGACCCTGACCGGCTCGGTGGGTCCAGGGAACCGGGTGTTGCAAGTTACATCATGCTTGCCGTAGCTGGTTGTTCTGGTGGCGCAGCGATGATCTTGCCAGGTTTGTCAGGTGCCTATCTCTTGCTCATTTTGGGGCAGTACCGAATCATCGTTGACGCGGTAGCGTTCGCGGCTGACGCTGTCCGTTCAGGTATGTGGACACTCGCTTTTGAATCCCTACATGTTTTGATTCCAGTTGGTATCGGTATGGTGGTTGGAGTTGTGGGCGTGAGTAATTTAATGAAAATGCTCCTCACGAATTACCAACGGACGACACTCGGGTTTTTACTGGGGCTGCTTTTTGGAGCTGTTATTGGATTGTGGCCGTTTACGCAGGCGGTCCTACCGCAGGTTGGTGATGTGGCACGCGGTGTAGAGCTACTGACGCCGGACATGGTCGAGGCCGTAGATCCTCGGTACTTTCGTCGTGTAGCCGTGGTTCCATCACTTTGGCAGTTGAGTGTTGGCACCGCTTTGGTGTTGACCGGTTTTGGTGTGTCGTGGGGTATTTCTCGAGTAGGTGAGTAATTCGGTCGATGGCACGTCCAACAGTTGTGGTGGTCGTTCCGTGTCGTGACGAGCAGGCATTTATTGGCGCCTGTCTTGAGTCGCTCATTAAACAAACATATCCGGCTTCTCTGATTGAGATTGTCGTTGCTGATGGCAACAGCACAGACGGAACCCTCACAATCGTCGAGCAGTATAGGGCGCGTGATAACCGCATCCGCTTTGTGCATAACACCAAGCGGTCGGCGGCATCTGGCCTTAACCGCGCGATTAGTTCGACAACGGCCCAGGTGGTTATCCGTGTTGATGCACATTCTGTTGTGGAGGATGACTTTATTGAGCAGAGCGTGAAGTTATTACAAGACCATCCTGAAGCGTGGTGTGTTGGTGGTCCGATTGTGCATGTTGGTCAAGGCGCAATGGGACGCGCGGTTGCCATTGCGATGGCGCATCCCTTTGGTGTCGGAAATGCGAAGCACCGCTTTGCGGACTATGAAGGCTATGCAGAGGCGGCCGCCACGCCAGTATTCTGGCGGGCGACCCTCGAACGGCTTGGTATGTTCGACGAACAATTTGTCCGAAATGAAGATGACGACCTTAATCTAAGAATTGTCGAATATGGTGGCGTGACGTATGTATCTCCGGCGGTTCGCTATAAGTATTGGGTTCGAGAGCAACTAGGTGCATTATTTCGACAGTACCAGCAGTATGGGTATTGGAAACTCTCCGTCATACGAAAGCACCGCCGGCCAGTTTCATTACGGATGTTTGCACCGTTCCTGCTCGTACTCGCAACTATGGCTAGCATAGCTAGTTGGGTGATGGAATTACCCGCGAGCGCTAGTGTTCTGGGTATACCGCTTGTGCTCTATGGCATTGCAATGGGGGTCGCTGTTCTATCTGCGGCGCGAGGTCAAACATTCGGAAGGCTAGTTCGATTGGCCGGGGCATTTGGAGCGATGCACCTTGGGTATGGCGTTGGCTTTGGATACGCGCTTATTCGTTGGTGTATCGGGTTGTCAGACCATGTGCCAGCGCGCATGACGGCGTTAACGCGGTAACAAAGTTGTGACCGATCGGTATTCCCATTTCGACGCAGCGCACGTGTACACGCTTCAAAAGCGCGAACACCGCGTACTTCGAAGACTGCAACGCTTTGGTATGGCCGATCTTAAATCCCACAAGATTTTAGAAGTCGGTTGTGGAAATGGTTTCTGGCTTTCCGAATTTGTGAAGTGGGGAGCGGATCCTGCGAAGATTACGGGGATTGATATTGATCAAGAGTGTGTAGATGAAGCGAGAAAGCGTATGCCGGCTGCGTTGAATGTTGATTGTGCGAGCGGAGCGTCATTGCCGTATCCAGACGATAGCTTTGACATTGTGTTGCAATCGACCGTCTTTACGTCACTGTTGGACCCGCACATGCGGCAGCAAGTGGCGTCGGAAATGCGAAGAGTGGTTTCTGGTCACGGCCTTAT
>DTWD01000041.1 GCA_012963185.1 Acidobacteriota bacterium | reverse complement strand
CAGCGTGTCGCTGAAGAATTCCGGTCTGAAGGGCAAGGTGAGGCAGCCAGAATTGATGGCGAACGAGAACGAGAACTGGCTCAGATTGTGTCTGAAGCGTACCGCATCGCTGAAGAACTCCGCGGCAAAGCCGATGCAACGGCGACGGCTGTTTACGCAGAGGCCTACAACCGGGATGCTGATTTCTATGCATTTACCAAGTCTATGGAGACCTATGAGCAAACTATGGACGGAGAAACAGTGTTTATCCTCGACACCGACAGTGAGTTTCTGAGATTCCTTGATAGCAGCCGGTAATTGGAGACGTAGAGTACTACGAGGGCGAGGCCCGAGCGAGCCACTCCGGGCCAACCCTCAGTTCGCGCGGGTGCGCAGCGTCCCACTCGCTCGCGGGCAAGGCATTGCGCTTCGACAAGCTACGCGGGCGTCACCAGGCGCGCAACGTTGTCGCGATTCTTGACTGATTATTCCCGTTCTTCACCGGAGTGTTGAGACGCGGCGAGGTTTTAGCACAAATGGGCTTGCACCTAATCCTGTGGGACGCCTTCGCCGGTCTGGTACATAAACCCGAGGTTGAAACTGCGCCAAGCCATACCCTCCCACTAACGGGCAGTAGTTCCATTTCGCTAGCGCGCCTTCGGAATGTCAAGCGCCGGAGTTCGAACGATTGACAAAGAATCTGACGGGACGTGTTGATGGTGAAGGTGGCGGGAGTGGATGATGGGTAGCCACGAACCAAGTGACCACGGATGCCGAGGCGAACTCTTCGTAACTATCTACACGTGTTGGCCCAGCCCTGGTTGCAAGCGCGAGCATATAGCGCCGCGGGGGAGTGGTCCGTGATCGGTCCCTTGGTTCCGCGCAAGATGATCGGGTAGTCCTGAAGCGTCGGTTGTCCGTGCTCAAATGAGTTGAACCCCGAGGTCAGTCTCGCGACGTTCTGGCAGGCTGGGCCGAAGCCAAGGTCGCAACCACGCCCGAGCGTCCCTGCGGCGTCTGCAGGATCGAGCCGGCGACGATCCTTTCCCGAGCGAGCCAGCGCAACGTGAAGAATGCCTGCTTCGTTGCATGCCCACCCGGACCCACTTCGACAATACGTCTCCTGCATGTCAGCGAGATACGAACAGGCGTACGTTCGCCCCTGACTGCAGGCCTCTTGCCAAAACGGCACCCATTGGCCGGGATGACGGTCGCCCACACCTTGAACGGCGCTCATGACCGAAAATAGTGCCGCCCAGCCCACTATGTAGGCAAGATTGCGCTGCGGCTGGCTACGCGAGCGGCCGAACGCCACGCGTTCGAACTGGCGAAGCCAACGTGCCAGTGTCAGGCGGTCCAATAGTTGAACAGAGAGGTTCAGCACAGGTACGAACAACAGTTTGTCGTAAAAGGTCGGTACGCCCGCATATCCGAGAAGTGCATACAGCGCCACGGTGCTCAAGCCGTAGAGCACCCCAAACATGATACGCCCCACCTCGCTCCTCGGCGCTGTGGACGGGTCCGTGAACAAGAGATGCATGCCAAGGAACACGGCAACGGGGATATACGAGTCGTAGAAAAAATAGACGCCTGTCGCCGCAAAGTAGAGGAGCCCAAACGCGTAGGTGGCTATCACCGCGGACATCGTCATCGATGCCACACCGAAGAGGTACTGCCCCGGCAGCCCGACCAAAAACAACACCAGATACACGTGTGGAGGAAAGAACTGTGTGATCGCGATGTCCTGGCCCCACGTGAGGTCGCTGGTCCCGGTGAGAATCAACGCGAGCGAGAAAACAGCGAGCGGAAACGACGAGGGATTAAAGATGTGGACTTGCTGTCCCTGCTTGTTCCACTGAATCAGTTCTTTGGCCGCGAAGCCCAACGCGATCAGCGAAAACTGCAGGAAAAACCAATCATCCACGAACCAGAGGAACAGGTTGATACTAAGGATGACAGGGAACGGGCCAAACCCAAGTGCGTAGGTATCGCGTCGCGACCAGCACAGCAGCATGTCGAACGCGTAGGCGAAGACCAGTTGAGCGACGATGAGAAAGGCAGAGTCGTAGACCGGGCGCCAGTACCAACCCCAATACAACAGGAAGACCACCTGCGCGCTGGCTTGTATGTAGTGCTGTTTTCGAAGGATAACCTTAAGTGTCAGCGTTCGACCCGTGTGCCGAGCCAATGCGAACACGGTGACGCTCCAAGCGAACAGCAAGATGGCTGCGCCGAGGAACGACCACTGAAACCCTGAGTTCTGTCTGACGTCGTCAAGGAAACCGAACGCAGCGAGACCGAGTACGAAGAATCCGACGAGACAGAAGCCCCTCAACGGCGAGAGAGAGACCGCTCCGCCTCGCTTCGCACTCAAGCCCAAACCATGTCAACCGACCGGGGCCAGTTAGCGCCGAGGATCCGCGGTATCTACGCCGGGTCGTGCCAGTTCCCAGGGTGCCCCGGTGCCAGACGAGCCGAGAAACAACTTAGTCCCGTCAACAAAGGTGACGTCACGACCGTTCGCCCGGTTGGTTCCATCCTTCGCCTGATACCCATCGACACTGATATCGGTCCCAGGTAGGAGCGAGTCCCTCGTGAAGCCCCGCCTGAACAGTACATTCGGAGTCCCAGCTTCGAATGCCCAACCCTCCATCGTGCCGTCATCCCGCGTCACGTCAACGTGAATCCAGACATGGGGATTGATCCACTCAACTTTCGTGACCGTACCACTGAACTCGACCGGGCTGTCCGCGTCGAATTCGGCGGCGAATGCGTGATGCGCCGTGACTGGCACGGCAGTCACCATCCACGCACAGATCCCTACAACCGCAATCACGACCCCAATAACGTGTCTCATTCTCATTACTTTCGCCTCCCCCTTAGTCTGACGACACACTACCTCCGATACCACTCATGGAGACGGTCGCCAGGCGGAACCTTGCGCGTGATTTCAACGATCATGGTCTCACCTTCCCATCGCGTAACCAATGGCTCCCTGCGTAAATTCCCATACATGAACTCTTCGGCGAACTCGATGCAGGGATAATCCAGAACCGTAGCACTCGGTTCAAGGCGCCGGTAAAGCGGCATCGCGATCGTCCAAGGGCGAGTAAAAGTCTCCGGATCGGTAATCGTTACTTCGTACCAGATAGCATCTGGCGTCATCGGCGAGAAACGCTCTGTGAGCTGCAAGTCCTCACTATGAAAGTTTCCGGCCCTGTCGAACCAAGTCTTGCCATTGAAATACGTTACGTTGACGACCAGTGTGTCCCCTTCCCACCGTCCAACCGAATGGCCCATATAGGTATAGTCCGGGGGCCCAGTAACGTCATTTAAATGTATGACACGCGCGGCGTTCGAAAAACCGAACGTCATGTGGATCTTGTCGGTGCCCTGGGCGATCTGAAAGGGATAGGGCATATACATTGCGCGTGGAATGCCGGGCAGGTAGCACTTGAGTTCGGGGTCCCGGTCGATCCAATTCTCGGCGTTCTCCTGCTTGATGCGTAAAGCTTCGGCTGTGTAGGGAATCCGACCGTCGCCCCCCACTACTCCCAACGACCCGGGTACTCCAGCCGCGGCGCCCAGTGCCAATACGGGGGCTGCCGGCACCCTGGCGTATTCGTAGGGATAGACACCTTCCTGCATCACCATTCCCGGACGTGCCTCGTGGGCTTCCAGGTCCCAATGTGCTTCGTTGTTCACCTGCCACACGCCATTGAAGTTTGGTCTGCCATCAGGCGTTTGCGCCGGACGCGGCGCCTGGCCCTGTTCTTGACCTTGCCCGGCCGTATTTCTTACCGCGACCGAGACAACAGCACCCACCGTGGCTGCGGCCAGCGCCACGATAACCGTCGAACCTCTAAACCAGTTTCGCATCATCGTTCCTCACTCCGGCAAGCCATTGACACACGTGGCGGTATCCATGGAGAACGGATCCGGCCCGCGCCCCGCTTCAAACTCCTGCTCATCCACACGCGCGCCGATGAGCAAGGCCGGGAGGCCATAATTCCCTTCGTGGCACCGCGGCTCATAGTAGATTCGGTTCTCCTCGTCACTTTGACGCTTCAGTTCCTGCCGGACCGT
>DTWD01000040.1 GCA_012963185.1 Acidobacteriota bacterium | reverse complement strand
CGAGTGCCCGAACTCTCGCAAACTTTAGTGCGAGTGGGACCTACGATCTTGAACTTTTGGGTTCAGATTCGGTCTTTGACGAAACGATTCGGGTGACCGTCGTCGTCGAATAAGGCCCGGCCGGTTAGTTCTGTTCGTTAGTCGCAGTCTGCCGACGTTCAGCCTGATCGGTTCGTTCAGCTGAACGCCGTTGGTACTGTTCTTCAGTCATAAAGGCAATATCTGTCCAGGCATTACCCATGTCATCCATGGTGCGACCGCCCCAGCCAACCCAAGATGTTGGGTCTGGATTGTGCCGATTGGCAGAGGTGTTGTCGTGCCACGCGATGGAATGCAGAATAGTTCCGGCCGGAAAGAGGTGTGGTTCTTCATAGGTGTAGGTGAGTTGCCAGACCTGTTCGTAATGGGGGACGTCCGTAAGTACCTCTCGCCGTCCATCGGCATGAATCGCTTCAAGAAGCATTCGGCTACCGCGGAAGTGCATATGCGGTTGAAAATTGAGTACTAGAGCCGGTTGTTCCAGACGGAAATAGCGTTCAGACCGAGCGACCGTATTTGGCGGAATGCTCAACTGCGACAGGCTGTTAACGGCATTTTCATCCAGGAAGGCATCAAGCGGTGTGTCACCATCAAGCGGCAGGTCGTGGCCTTCTCTGAGGAGCAAATCTTCAACCTTTTCACGATTGAGCATCCAGTCGTTACCGACGCTGGTCCGGATCCGATGAGATGTCACTTCCAATTCTGGCACCACGCCCTTCGGGTAAAACTTGATACCGACCCGAGAGATGTCATGCGTTTCTTCACCCCACGGATGATAGTGCGGGGAGAATCTGAACTTAGAGTGTGCTTTCAAAAGTTTACCGACACCGTCAGGGAAATAGTCACCGTTGTTGCCCATTACGTACTCAGTCACATGCACGGAACCGGTGTTGTCGTCACTGTTTTCTTCGCCTTCAACATACGCGTAGACATGTTCATGATGGGTGCAACAACTGGCCGTTGTCAGAACCTGTACCCATTTCATGTACCGGTCTTCGGTTAGGCCAGAATCAACTATTTCAGATGGATAAAAGTCAGCGCCTTCGGACGGAATCTTAAAGCCATTTTTCATGGACACAATTAAATCCGGTTCACCGAAAGCCCATTCATTCAGGTCGTCGAGTTTGAGCGGCGGAGGTGCGTCTTCCGAGTTTCCTCGCGGCGCACCACTGTCGACCCATGAAGCGACTAATGCGATTTCTTTGTCACTCAGCGACGGATCATCAAGATAAGTACCGATGCCTCGGTCAAGATGCCACGGTGGCATTTGGCGGCGTGTAACACGGTCCTTAATAGAGCGGGCCCATGGCCGAACTTCGTCATATGTCAGGAGTGACATCGGCGCAGCAGTTCCAGGTCGGTGACATTGCTGACAGGATCGTTGGAGGATCGGAAGAACATCTTTGGTAAATGTTGGTTGGCCGTCATTTTGTTCTGCAGACGCAATGTTAGGAATGAGTGTTGCCAGCAGTGCAATGATGCCGTGTACGACGACGATTTTTAAAAGTTTAGGCACTTTGTCCTCCCACGCGGTTCTACAATCCTACCGAGGGTAGCACCTCGTTAGAACTCCGTCCACGCTGGCCTACTGAATTTATTGGCTTTCCTGAACACGTGCCCCGCGAAGCAGATTTCCCATGCCGTAGTTTCCTTCGTGGCAGGCGTACTCGTACAAGGGGCCGGCGAACCGCTGCATGGGAATGCGTGCGGTCCATGAGCGAGTGTATGTGTCTGGATCGTGAACGGTGTACTCGTGGTCGATAGTGTCGTCATCCAGCCGGGTGAATCTTTCGGTGAGGGTTAGGCCGCCGCTCGCACCTGGGCAGCAATTGAATGAATTCGTGAAAATTTCATCACGATAGTTACTCGTTTCAACGATTAAGGTGTCGCCGTCCCAGTAGCCACGAGAATCACCGAGCCAAAGTCTGATGCGGTCATTGATATGTGAACGACCATCAAGCGGAATAATCCTCGCCTCATTGATCATTTCTTGTAGTAATACGACGTAGCTAGGAGTTTGGAGTATAAGGAAGTTGTTGTTGTACCCACCGGGCCGTTTTGGCGAACCCCGAGTTACGCATCGCTCTGCAAGGTTTCGGTCTGTCCACGAATCTGAGCCTCGGGCCCAGGCCGCCCGAGCTGCTCCCTCGCTTGTTTTCTCAGGGAGCCGGCCATCAGGTGGGTCAAAGATTAATGAAGTACTCGATAGCGCCGTTCCACGTTCCCACCAAAAATCGTTGTAGGTGCCAGGGTCACCAGCAGGTGGTAAACGGTCATTGCGACCGACGTTGGCGGCGTCAATTGCGGCGATCTCTTCGTCGCTGTAGATTGTTTGCTCGCCGATACTGTCTGGACGTTCCAGCGGTGTGGTCGTGGAATTTGTCCAGAGGCCTTGTAAGTCTGGTTGCCCGTGTTCGGTTTGAGGTGCTTGTCGAGCATTTTGCGCGGCTGCGAGATCCCACCCAGAGAATAGAAACAAACAAGTTGCAACAACTAGAACGCGGGAGAGCATGGTCCTAGTACCCCTCTAAGACCGGGAACCGTTCATCGTCCGGGAGAGGTTGTACGCCCAGTGCGTTTAAGACCATCGACACGCGGCGGTAGCGTGCGACGGTCCAGGCAATACTCATCATCTGATGATCATCATACGACGCTGATAAGGCCGCCCAGGTGTCATCAGAGATCATGGTGTCGCGGTACATTTCGTTTGCTGCATCGATGAGACTGAGTTCTTGAGCATTCCAACCGGAGGCGTCGCCTCCTTGGGCGATCCACACGGGGTCTAAACCGTGGTCTCGTGCACGTCCGACACTTCCGACATGTTTTGCCCACTCGTAGACTGCTTGGGCATTCCATCCGGTCCGTAGGATAAGGAGCTCACGATCATGCGGCGTCAATCGAGACCGTTCTGGACTCAGGATATAGCGTTCGTTGGCGTACCATTGGGTATGCAAATCGGGGTGTTGTTGGAGCGTTCTTCCAACACGGATGCCGTCGCCTTCAACCGGTTCGATCCGTGGCCTCGTGAGCGGTGGATCAGGATCTGGAACTACAACGCTATACCCAACATCATTCGTTGGGATGAGTTCTGTCGCGTCAGCGTCTGCTTGGATGCCTAATGAATTAAAGAGGATTGCTTCAGTCGTAATTTCGGCAACCGTGATGACGGCGTCAACAAGATTTTGCGCCGAGTACTCCGTTGCAAGTTGCTCCCAGGTGATGTCGGTAACGGATGAATTCCGAAACAATTCATCTGCCAGTCCAACCAGAATAGCTTCGAACTCATTCCAACCATCATTCGGGCCTTGGGCGATTCG
>DTWD01000039.1 GCA_012963185.1 Acidobacteriota bacterium | reverse complement strand
TCTGTCAGTACTAATTCTTGCCATTGTTAGGTCTTCAAGTCGGTGCATCAAATTGATGCCGGCATAGGGGTAGTCAGTCGACCATCCCATTCCGAGTTCTTCGTAGCGCACTTGGTCGTACATGATTTTACAGAACGCAAAATCTCGGTCAGGCATCGAATCTGGAGGAAACCGCGGAGGAAGGTTGCCTTCGCCAACCCCCCATCCCCACTGAGCAAAGCTGACCGGGACAAGCGTGGCGAACAAGAATAAGGCTGCGAACACTGAGATACGGACACGCACGCTTGCCAGAGAATACCCCAGTTGGAATGGAACGAGTAGAGTTTTGTCGGGATAGTAGCGAGGTCGAATTATGCGAAAAACATACTTGATTGAAGCCAACGAACGAGAAGTGCAGCTATGTCCGTTGAGCATTGCGTATGATTAGGGCATATGCCGAGTAGATATTTCTTTCGGAGACTTATGCTTGTCGTGGTGTTCTTGCTGACAGCGATGCCTGTGGTGGCTCAACACGACCACGGCGGGGACGCTGAAACCGTTGGCGATGATCTTCCTGAAAACTTCAGTGAACCGATCCCGCTGTATCCAACAGTTATCGGTGAACATACGCATGACATTTCATCATCGCATGCAGAGGCGAAAGCCTATTTCAGGCAAGGGTTTCAACTCATGTACGCGTTTGCTAAGGAAGAGGCGACAAGGTCTTTTCGTGAGGCATGGAAGCGGGATCCTGACTGTGCCATCTGCTATTGGGGTGAGGCATGGTCGTGGGGGTCGTATCTGAATGGGCCGATGCGGCCGTTTGAAGCTCCGCATGCCTACGCCGCAATGAAGGAAGCTGTGGCTCGACTCGACCACGCTAATGGGAAAGAACAGGCGTACATCGAGGCAATACAGTCACGCTATGTTGAGAATTTTGATCCGGAGACGCGGCGAGACCAAGACGAAGCGTACGCTGATGCGATGCAGCAGCTAGCGGAGACGTATCCTGATGATCTTGATGCAGTCACGCTATATGCCGATGCTTTGTTTTTATTGGAGCCGAGGCGTGGAACACGCGACCTTACTGCTCCCAATGTGCAGAGACTACATCGTGTCTTGGAAAGCGTGCTTGCGCGAGACATTACACATCCTGGCGCGTGTCATCTTTATATCCATGCGACAGAATCCACTACCGACCCAGGGAAAGCGGCGGGTTGTGCTGAATATTTAGGCAATGAGATTCCTGGCGCCAGCCATATCAATCACATGCCGTCCCACACATGGAACGAAATCGGTCGGTGGAGTGATGGAGTGCGGTCCAATCTCAAAGCGTGGCATTCTGACTTAAAAGCCGAGTCTGGTGAGGGTATTGCGATCTATCCGAGTCACAACCTGCATATGTTACTTTTTGCCGCTTCGATGGATGGACAGGGCGCCATTGCGATTCAGGCTGGGAAAGACTATGCGAAGATTACGGATGACACTATTTTTCACGTGCTAACGTTGCTACGTTTTGGACGTTTCGACGAGATACTCGCCGTGACTGAGCGTCCGGAACAGGATGCGTCAGGGGGGCTATGGGATTTTGCGCAAGGCTATGCGCACCTAAAGGCCGGCGATGTTGATTTTGCTCAGTTGTACCTCGACCGTGTGATGGCTTTGGCACAGACCACAACGGCTCGGTTTCGGTTCGATGAAGCGAAGCTGCTATTAGGTGCCGTTGGGGGTATCTTGGAAGGGGAAATCGAATTTGAAGCTGGTAATCTTGCTGCGGCCATTCGGGTTTTTGAGAGAGCGGTCGACATTGAGGACCAGTTGGAATATTCGGAGCCTGAACCATTCCCGTTTGCGGCTAGGCATTGGCTTGGCGCGGCACTGATTGAAGCGGAACGATACGCTGATGCGGAGCGGGTGTATCGTGAGGAGTTAGAAGACCATCCTCATAACGGGTGGTCACTCTACGGTCTCAAGATGGCACTTGAAGCGCAGGGTGAATCTTTAGCCGACACGAGTACCGAGTTTGATGCTAGTTGGGCGCGTTCTGATGTGTGGATCGCATCGTCGAAGTTTTAACGAGTACCGCCCATTGCCAACGAGTGCTATGGCGTAAGTAGCTCGGGATCAAGAATGACATGCTTGATACGAGTTCGTCTC
>DTWD01000038.1 GCA_012963185.1 Acidobacteriota bacterium | reverse complement strand
CGATTCTAGCAGAAACTGGAGTTTAGGCTCCTTATCGTTACAGAATCGTCCGAATGCAGTAGGATTTCTGTCTTAGGACGAATCATTGGAAGTCGTTGCCTGGTGTGGTTCATTTAATCATGCGAAAAATTAAGACATCCGCACTCGTGTTAATTGTGGCCACTCTGGTTTTAGGGGCTAGTACGCCTCAGGAGAATGACGTCGTTCTCTTATCGCTCGACACTGTATTTGATCGCGGTGCCATTTTCCAAGATCGCAACAGTGATGAAGTGATTGATTTTGTCAATGCGAGGTTTGTGTTGGGTAACGTTCCGACACCGACCGAAATCACTGCTGCTGCCGAGGTGGCTGCTCGCCTGGGTTTTGAGACGATGGCGCTCGATTTGCCACTGGCCCGTAGTGCGGGGGAAGGGACGATGATTGCCATTGGCCGAGCCGGCGTAATCCGCGCACGGCTATCGGAGGCCGATCTGAGGCTTGACGCACTCTTGCCTGGAGAGGGTCTTGTCACTGTTGGTCATCTCGCGAATGGTCAAGTGCTGGTTATCGCCGGAGGGGATGACCGAGGAACACTTGCCGCCGCGCGGTTACTCGCGGGCCGACTTCCGCATGTGTGGGATCCGAAAGGCCCGACACTGACTGAGGTCCTTGCGAACGTTCGAGACTTTCTTAGTGATGCAGGTGCTGTTCCCGATGAGATTGCGGTCGAGAATCTGCACGTAAAGGCTGAGGATAATGCTATCGATCGGTTGACGATTACGGTTCAAATGAGTTCTGCAGCTGATTCGGCGCGAGCTGAGACGGCTCTGAACCAACTCGCAGATGAACGAATTACATCGTCTAATCAGGAAGCGGTAGCCGACGATGAGTCTGAGCCAGCATTGTCATACTCGGGTGCCCGTGTCGTGCGTGTCAACCTGTTCGCAGATGCAGAAGCACTGGGATTTGTTGATGTGCCGCGGGCTGCACCCCCAGCCGACAAGCCGCTTGCGAAAAGGCCGGGTTCTGGTGTGAAGCGTAGCCTTGATCTGTCAAGCGTCTATTCCAGCGACGGATTTCTCGGGGACGCGAATAGCGATCTAATTTCAGATCGGACGGATATTGTAATCGTTCCTTCCGGTGCTGGTATTGACGGCACAATTGACCTTGCTGCTCGCATAGGGCTTGAGGTCACCGGCTTATCGATTCCGTTAGTGCGCACGGTCGATGAAATTGACACTCCAGCCTCCGAGCCTACGTTGGTGTTGGTCGGGACTCCACACCCGCTCGTCGATGAGTTAGTGGCGGACGGCAAACTAACCTTGCCTACGTTGCGATCCGGGCAAGGGCTGATCCGAGTTGTACCCAAGGCGTTTGGCAGTAAGAGTGCCGTCGTCATTACTGGAGCTGATGCGTCTGGTGTCGCGCGGGCCCTTGAGCAAGTCACAGAACGATTTCCTCACGTGTGGCAACGCGGAAAGGACCGAACGACGCTTGACCAAATTGAGAGTGATCTGCGTAATGTCTTAGCTGGTCGATCCCCTGCAGGACAGGCGGCCACAGCGCTGTATAAATTGGACCAGATCTTTCAAGAGTTATCGCAGCTCGATCTTGAATCGGCGGAGGTGACCGTCTACGTCGACAAACCAGAATCCGGCCTTCGGGTTCTAGTGCAGAACACGGCTGTTCAACAACTGACCGTCGATCACCTCAATGTTCACGTGGAAAGTTTGGATGTTCAGGAAGCAAAACCGATTAGTGTGGATGGTACGCCGATCAGCGCTGAATTTGATATTCCATCTGAGGTCGATGAATTTTGGCGAATCCTTCGCTCGCAGGTAATGCCGTCGGTGACTTGGGACGAGCCGGTTGCCGTGATGGCTCGGTTGAGTGAGCCACCCCCGATACGATCGAAGCTTGAGCAACAAGCAGTCCAAGAACTTGTTGATGCGGGTGCCAGACTCGAAGATGTGTCGGTCACGATAACCTCAGCCTACAAGCAGGGATTCAGCTGGCTGTACGACATTGTTCGGCCAAGATTAAGCGAGCAGCCCGTTGATAACATGCTGATTCGCTATGCAGAGATCGGCCCACCGGAGGACTGGCAACAGCAGGCCATGTTCACACCTACGCGCTGGTTGCTTGAACTACACCCAATCGACGAGATTCTCGCAAATGAGTTAAACCTCACGCTTGAAAAAATCGTTTTTGAAAAGATGCCGATTGGGTCGCCAACGTACGAGGTGATTGCGCGCGATGAAAATGGCGTTGAGTTACTCCGAGAAACGTTTGAGCCGAAGTTTGTGCTGAGATCGTTTTTCGATCAATTTCCGGATTATGAAAAGGTTCGAGTTACGACCGGATGGATATCAGCGCAGGCGGGCGATCGCCAAATCGTTGACACGCGCATCGTGACCGACTTGGAACGATTTTGGGACTATTACCAAGGTACGACCTTACCAGCTATCTACGATTACGTAATGGCGCTGTACGAAGGCAAACCGCTTGCTGCTGATGCGCCCCATTTCGGTGAACTCCGCGTGCAGGTCACACTCAGCGAATCGGATTATCAACTTGGGATAGATCAAGAACAAATCGCACCAATGGAAGCACTGCACGAAGAGATCTACTTTTCGACACTGCACTTCTTTGACGTGCTCGGCCGTTTCACGCGGGGACCGCCTTTAAATTACCCGGGGCGAGTCATTCCGATTGTGAAGGCAACGTCGGACGGTTTGCCTGGCCGTGCGGCCATTAGTTTTACTGGTTTTGGATCAAGTCGACCAGCCGTGAAAGTCGACTACCGTGAGCGCAATGGTCGTACCGGTACTAAGCGCCGAGATATTCCCAAGGTCTCCGTCGAACGGCCACGTTCACTTTCAGCTCAGGTGAGTCTGGAAAGTAATGGGCTGGAGAAGCTTGATTTGCGCGTCAAAGTTGACACCCAGCACGACGAATGGGCTGAACTTGCTTTACGAACCAGAGTAGAACGTGTTGATGCTCAGATAATGTCGGCTGAGCAAGTTATGGCCGTGGTAGCCAACCTGGATTTGTTACGTGCAGCAGGTTTGTATCGCAATGCTCTGGCGTATCACGATGTCGGCGTTCTGCAGGTCTCAGCTGGTTGGGAACATGATATTGACGTTCTTAGTGAACCAGTGACAACACTCACTCAAAATGGACAAGCTAGCCCGTTTCCCGCTGTGACTGAGCTGTTACGTGATGCGCCGGTCGTAGCTGTTGGAGAGGGCCCCCTCGTGCAATGGGATACCCCGATTCCTCCGTCGGAAGCCTATGCCCTGCTGGCGATGATGGCTGAATATCCAGAGGCGACGACCTATCAGGTTGGAAAGAGCTATTTGGGTAAGGATGTCTGGGCTATGGATTTGATGTCGCCGATCGAGGCGTCGCATTGGTCGCACACCAAAGCGACGACGTTTAAACCGACAGTGATTTACTCCGCTAGGCAGCACGCCAACGAAGTATCCTCAACGAGTCATGTGCTGAGGCTAGCGGAACTACTGCTAACGGATTCCAGTGTTCGACAGCAACTTGATAAGGTGAACGTCGTCATTCACCCAATCACAAACCCCGACGGTGCACAGTTGGCATACGACTTATCACAACAGAACCCCAACCACATGTTGCATGCTGGTTACTTGGGCGCGCTCGGTGTTGATGTTGGGGCAGGGCAATGGGAGAGCGATCCTATTTATCCGGAGTCGACAATACGGCCGGAACTTTGGCGGACTTGGCTGCCAGACATTTTTTTAAACCCGCATGGTTATCCTTCACACGAGTGGGTTCAGTTGTTTTCAGAATATGCGGGTTGGGTGCGTAACCGGGTGACACAATCCCGCAGCTGGTGGGGCATGCGTGGGTGGTTTATGCCTGGATTCGGATATTTAGACGATCCACGTTATCCGCGTCACAAGGCAGCTGCATTCGAGATTCGCGATCTCATTACTGAACACATCAACGCGTTACCAGAGATTCGGGCTTTTAATGACCGTGCCTATGCTCGTTACCGTCGCTACGGCTTCGCACACGATAATGAAAATTTTAAGCTCGATTTTTCCGACGACGTTTTGATTTACACGGCGATTAAAGGAGCACGGGTTAGTGCAGGCAGTCGCAGTTTTATGGCTCGTAACCCACGGGTGACTATTTGGAGTGGTAGTACCGAGGCGCCAGATGAGACTGCCCGAGGCGACTGGATGAAGCTGGTTGCAGCTGCCGGTCTGCAGTGGGACAAGGCAATTTTAAAGTATTTGGCTGAAGGTCAGCACGTCGTCGAACGTGACGGCAGTGAGTTTTTTGGCGGCGTACGGTTAACGATGTTACGGCCACGACCGCCGAAAGTTGATGATGCTCAGTGAGGACTGACTGTGG
>DTWD01000037.1 GCA_012963185.1 Acidobacteriota bacterium | reverse complement strand
TACGCACTGGTTAAGATATTGGTAACGGTCACTGCTGACTGACTGTTTAATAGCGGCTTGTATGCGCGGTTCTCAATGAGCAAAAAGAATATATTGGTGGTCGAGGACGATGCTGACATCAGCAGTCTCCTGCGTTTCTCACTTGAAAACACAGGGTTTTCCGTCTTCGAATCCGCAAGCGCCGAGGCGGCGATGCAAATCCTGACCGAACAACAAACGGACCTGGTCATCATTGACTGGATGCTTCCCGGAATGGACGGCTTAAGTCTCACGAAAACATTGAGGAATCGCGCAGACACCGAAAAAATACCAATCATCATGTTGACGGCGAGGAGCGAGGAGGCTGACGCGATTCAAGGGTTTGATTCAGGAGTCGATGACTACGTAACTAAACCTTTTTCTCCTCGCGAACTAATCGCGCGGATAAATGCCCTCCTACGCCGCTCCACGGATGGAGCCGGATCGCTGATCGAAAGTAACGGAATGTCGTTGAATACCCACAATCACACGCTTCAAATCAACGGCGAAAATCTCTACCTTAAGCCGAGGGAGTACGGATTACTTCAATATCTAATGAAGAACCCAAATCGCATTCTCAGTCGCAATCAGCTGCTGGACGGCGCGTGGGGGCGGTCGGTGTACGTAGAAGAACGAACTGTAGATGTATACATCGTCAGACTCAGGAAAAAGTTGGAGCCCGCAGGTAAGTCGGGAGTAATCAAGACGATCCACGGAGTTGGCTACGTCTACAACACAACTTCCGGCAAATGAAAACGTCTCTACCTCCTCTTATTTTTCGAGTTTTCTTCGTTGTTCTCGTTATTGGTACAACCGTTTCATTCGTTTCTGGAGACGCAATCAAAGGCACCATTGCGAGCCTGCTCACGGTCATTATTCTCGTTGTCATAGAGCTGGTTCAATTTAGCCGATGGACGCGAAACCCACTGTCACCACCAAGAATGTTTACTGGAATTCTATATGTCCCGGCTAACCGACTATTCATGAAGGTGAAGAACGCTCGTGACCGCTCGAAGAATCTAGTCAATGCATCCAAGACGCTACGAACACAACTAAAAGAGCTACCCGAAGCGTGGATCGTTATCAAAAACAACGGCAATATCGCAGGCAGCAATGATGCGGCCGGGGACATCCTGGATTTACCCATCAAAGCCAGCGGGATCAATCTCATTGAGCACTGGCAGGATCCGCGCGTGGAGACAATCATCCGAAGTCCCGTGACCGACGAAATCATTGAAGTCAGTTCGCCGAAGGAAGTTAACACCCAGCTAGAAGTCCGAACCCATCTCTTCGACGACGATCACCGGCTCATTTTAGTCAGGGACGTGACGCCGTTGAATCGCTTACTAACAACGCGTCAAGATTTTCTCGCGAACATCTCGCACGAGTTGCGTTCTCCCCTCACCGTGATCGTTGGTTACCTAGAGGCTTTGCAAGATTCCGCAACCATCCAAGATACAGAGGAAATCGTCGCTCGGCTTTTTTCTCCGGTACAAAGAATGAGGAATCTTGTGGAAGACTTGTTGACTTTGACTCGTCTCGAATCATCTCCGCGACCCTCAATATATGAAATGGACAACGTTAACGTCGCAAAAATCATCGAGACGATTTCGGGTGAAATAAAGGGGTTGGAAAGTTTCAATCACGTGATAGAAATGTCGATAGATGACGGAGCGATAGCCGTAGGTATTCAGGAAGAAATCTACAGTGCAATAAATAACCTGATCATTAACGCAGTTCGCTACACACCGGGAGGCGAAAAAATAACAATACGCTGGTTAACAGTTGAGGGCGGGTATTTGTTCGAAGTATCCGATAGCGGGCCAGGAATCGCACCAGAACACTTGCAACACTTGACCGAACGCTTTTACCGTGTCGATTCGCCAAGGAATACAAAAAACGGTGGGACCGGGCTGG
>DTWD01000036.1 GCA_012963185.1 Acidobacteriota bacterium | reverse complement strand
TGCATGCTCTAAACCAACACCCATTACCTTCGATAGCGCCTGGAGCCACGAGAACCGGTTGTAGACCATGAAAATAGCTTGACCACCGGGTTTCAACACGCGGTGGCATTCACGGATCATCCGCTCTGGATCAGCCGTGTACTGCAACACACCATGCGCATACACAACATCGAACGTATTGTCTTCAAACGACAGCGCTTCTCCATTCTGAATTTGGAAACTAGCCTTCTGTGGCACTTCATGTAACGCAAAATTTGTCTTGACAAGCTCAATCGCCTGAGTCGACAGGTCAACCCCGGTCACACAAGCACCACCTTTGGCAAACCGCAGCAGATCGGTACCAACTCCACAACCGACCTCTAAAAGATGCTGCCCACGGTACCCCGTGAAATCAACAACCTGTGGCAAATAGCGGAGTTTGTCGAATCGATAGTCATCAAGATCATTGAAAAACTCCAACGACCCGACGGGATGTTCTGTCATTTCAAGATCGTGAATACTGTGGTTCCAGTAGGTTGCGATCTGTGTGATTAATCCATCGGCATGATGCACGGGATGTAGTATATGCCCTGTGCAGAGGGACTTAGAGAGACTCACCGACACCGACTTTGACGTCGTTGTTGTGGGCGGAGGTATCTACGGAACGACTGCTGCCTGGGATGCTGCGCTACGGGGATTATCTGTTGCACTGATTGACCGTGCCGATTTCGGAAGCGGCACATCATTCAATAGTGCCAAAACAGTGCACGGTGGCGTCCGTATGTTGCAATCAGGGAATATCCTTGGCCTGCGACAATTTGTCCAGGAACGTCGTGCACTTAGCCGTATCGCGCCACACCTGATCCACCCAATGCCTTTTGTAATCCCGACCGACCGCTCTTTCTCTCGGCATCGCTGGCTCATGCGAATCGGCTTTGCGCTCAACGACCTTTTGGCCAGTGATCGCAATCATGGTGTCGACCCAGCCAACCATCTGCCGCATAGTCGGCTACTCTCGCGCACGGAATGTCTACGACTCAATCCATTCATCGACCCGGACGGCGTTACAGGTGGAATCAAATGGTTTGACTGCCAAATGCACAATAGCGACCGAGTCAACTTGTCCTTCGTACTATCTGCCGAGGCAAAAGGAGCAGTCGTAGCCAACTACGTCGAATGCATTGGAGCCAATCGGCACAATGGTCGCGTCAACGGTATTACCGTCCGTGACCGTCTCAATGGGGAACAGTTCGATATACGCGCACGCGTCGTGTTGAACGCAGCAGGACCGTGGGCCCCCTCTCTCCTGACGAAATTAATCCCCGACGCGCGTCCCACACTGCCCCACGGATTGTCTAAGGCGATGAACCTTATTCTGGAAAAACCAATGGCACACCAGCATGCGGTCGGCGGACAGCGCAATTCGCGACTGCTCTTCCTCGCGCCTTGGCGAGGGTTCACTCTAGCCGGCACCAGCCACACTCACTTTAAGTCCATTCCTGACACGCTCTCCGTCACACAACCGGAACTCGAAGAATTCCTTCGGGACATTAACAACACGTTTCCCGGGTTAAGTGCCGAGCTTAAGGACATACGATTAGTCCACAGAGGTTTGCTCCCAAGTCAGGAAGACAATGCCACTGGTGTCAGGCTGCTTAAACAGAGTGCTGTGCGTGACCATCGACAAGACGGACTTCCTGGCTTAATTAGTATTCTTGGCGTCCGCTATACAACCGCGCGATATACGGCACAGCAAGCAATTGATACTGTATTTTCCGTGCTCCATGTAGCTGCGACTCCGTGTCAAACACACAACACGCCTGTCATCGGTGGGGCGCTTAATGACGTCCGTGAATTCTTCAAATCCGCAACAAACAACACTTCTTCAGTTCCCGATCACAATACCCGCGAGCGCTTAGCGCGGACATACGGGTCCACTCATACGCGTCTCTTAGAAACCATTCAAAATACACCGGAGGATGGAGAACCGCTGAGTTCTGACTGTGCAATCACACGCGCCGAAGTGACACATGCTGTCCGAGAAGAGATGGCCGTGCACCTGTCAGATGCTCTCCTCAGGCGAACCGAGGCGGGGTCCGCTGGCCAGCCCGACGACACAGCGCTCCGCACAGCCGCCAAGACCATGGCTCAGGAACTGGGCTGGTCGAACGAACGAATAAAATCAGAAATTGCCGACACTCAAAGCGTCTATGAGCTGCCCGTGTGACTACACAGCTCATCAACTTACTGCTCCACTTACGACATTTCCCATAAGCGACTGGAATCGACCTATCCCGTGTCGTGCGTACGACCGACAAATATTAAGACGTCGGCTCTCGTTTAAGCGCCTCAACACATACACCTTGAGACGCGTGCGGTCTGCGGCTATTTACGATGCGGAACAACTCACACCAACTCATTCACATCGTCGTCGTTTTCTCTCTGGCGTACTTCATTACGGCCTGTGGAACCGAAAAAAGCCGAAACCCGCTTAGTCCTTCGATTGCAGGTCCAATCGAAGGAGTTGCAATCTCATCGCCAGCAAGCTTACAACCAACGGAAGGTCACCTAGTCCGGATGACAGACCAACCAATTCATTTGACCTTCAATCAGGCCACGTCAAACAGTGAACGACCTTTTTGGTACGAACTACAGGTCAGTGCCGATATCTCTTTTATGGGCATCATCTATGCGGCTGAAAACATTCCTCCAAGTGGAAGTCCGACTGAGCGATATACGCTGGAGACGACACTAGACAACGACCGCCAGTACTACTGGAGAGTCCGTGCATTAGATGGAGCCAATACTGGTCCGTACTCAGTCCCGGCTTCATTCGAACTTTTCACACCACTCGTTGTGGGCCAACCAACCGCCGTCTCCCCACTGAACGGAACCATCGCCAGCATGAACCAACCATCGCTCGTCATCACAAATGCCGCGATCGTTGGGACGACTGTCTCCACGACCTACCGGTTTGAAGTCTCAACGGATCACACTTTCTCAAACATCATTCACTCGTTGAGTATTTCTGCTGGCAACACCATAACAACGGTGCAAGCTGGCCCACTCGCATGGAATACGCAATATCACTGGCGAAGTCGAGCGATCGTCAACGGAAAAGAAGGTGCCGTTGAAGGAACCTGGTCTAATGTTCAGACGTTCCAGACAGCGCAACAACCTGTCACCCTCGGCACACCGACACCAATCTCCCCGATCGATAACACTCGCGTGTCGTCCACAACACCAACGTTCACGATTACAAACGGTACTGTTGATGGACCGGCGGGGACCGTCACCAACTTCTTTCAAGTCGGCAACGATCCAGACATCAATAATGTTGTTGCATCATTTGAGCAAAACGCATCGCCAACGGGAACAACGGCAACTGCCTCACCAATTCTTCCTCGCAACAGCACTCTATACTGGCGGGTGTCTGCTGGGAACGGCACACAAGCCAGCAACTGGACAGCGTCTCAAGTATTCCGCACACCTGAAGATACGCCGACCCCTTCAACATCGGGATGCTGCCCTCCGTCAAATCGTTTTGCGATCGTTCAAGAGATTGCCGCAGAAACTGGCTACCCCTCCTCCGGTATTCATGTAACCGACTTTACGCAAAAAGTCGCAGAACGGCTTCATGCCGAAGACCCGAACTGGGGACGACGAATAAACATCACCGGTCCACTCGGGAAAGATACGGTCGCGTACAAAGTCAACGGGGCGACTGACAACCCGTTTAGTGTTGATATCGTACTAGGCGCCGGCGGTACCAACCCTCGGATTCACTGGGACGGACATGGTCAGATAGGCGGCACCTGGACAACGCCCTAGAGGTAATCAGTCGCTGTTCATACGGCCTCGTCCAAAACGGACTCTGCCCAACGCTCTAGCACCATTAGGCTAAAAAGAACGTGGGCGTGATTATCTCGCCCAGAGAGGTGACTATCAATCAACCGCGTCACCGCAACCGGCGAGAACCAACCGCGTTGACCAATTCGTTCGGGCGCTAAGAGGTCGCGCATTATGGGCGCGAGGTCTCCCCTTAACCAATTCTTCATCGGTATGCTGAATCCTTCCTTTGGTCGCCGAAGAATCCCGGTCGGCAAAACATCGCGAAGTGCCTGCTTGAGTATGTATTTTCGCTCTCCATTGCGGATCTTCAACTCGCTAGGGATGGAGTAGGCCAACTCCATCAGATTCACGTCGAGAAACGGTGCCCGCGTCTCCAATGACGTTGCCATACTCATGCGATCAACTTTTACAAGAATGTCATCTGCAAGATAGACGCACAAGTCAGCATAAAGTTGCCGGTGCAAAAGATCATCTGTACCGGCAGACCCGAGTGACTCGCGGATCGGACGATAAACATCAGACTGGAACAGTGACGTTTGGAGTTCTGGTGTGTAGAGCGCCTGCTTTGCTGCTACCGGAAGAAACGCCATCCATCGATAGTGAGCAATGTCTTCTGGTTCGTCAGCGATACCCTGAACAAAACGCTTGACCTTATTAAGAAGTCCTTTTTTACGCTCGCTGGCTGGTAAGAGACCGACCAAACCAGCCAACATGGATACGGCCCCCTTCGGAAGTACTGTCGCAAGGCGTCTTGCCAATTGGTCTGCTGCGTACGTGTCGTAGCCACCAAATATTTCATCGCCACCATCCCCCGACAACGCAACCGTCACATGCTGCCGTGCCATCTTGGACACCATATACGTCGGAAACAATGAAACATCGGCAAATGGTTCGTCGAGATGGACGATCAACTGGTCGAATAATTCCCTGAGGTCTGGCTCAACCGTGCCTTCTCGATGAGTAGTTTTAAAACGAGATGCGACCGTGCGGGCGTATGGAAGCTCGTTATAGCTTCCATCGGCGAAGCCCATGCTAAACGTGTTTACAGCCGACCCGTCACCCCCTGACGCCTCCACCATCATGGCAACAACTGCACTTGAGTCAATACCTCCTGACAAAAATGCACCCAATGGAACATCCGACATCATTTGCCGAGAGACCGCCTTCGCAAACACCTCGCGAACCGCCTCCGCTGCCTCGTCTTCCTTCCAGTGCCTTGGCGCCACAGCGGCGGCATCCCAATAACGGCACGTCTCAAGTTGCCCGTCTCGGTAAACAAGGTAATGCGCCGCCGGCAATCGTCGGATCTTCGAAAATATCGTCCGCGGTGTAATCACATATTCATAGGTAAGAAACTGATCGAGCGCCTCAAGGTCAACGTCTCGCTCAACCATCCCACTGGCAAGGATGCCTTTAATTTCTGATGCAAAAATCAGCGTTGAATTAGTGGCTGCGTAATACAACGGTTTTTCGCCAGCCCGATCACGGGCTGCGAAAAAGATCCGTTGTCTACCGTCCCACAGTGCCACCGCAAACATGCCGTGGACGCGCTCAAGAAATGATGTTCCCCACTGCTCATACGCATGGACAAGCACCTCGATATCACTCTCGCTCCGAAAGCAATGGCCATGGGCAATCAACATCTTGCGTAGTTCAAGGTGGTTATAAATTTCACCATTCGCGACAAGATGTATTTCACCGTCTTCGGATTTGAATGGCTGGTGGCCGCCGTCCACATCCACGATAGCCAAACGGCGCATCGCTAGTCCGACGCCAGGCAACCCCACATAACCTTCGTCATCAGGTCCGCGATGTGTTAATACGCGGACCATCTTTAATAACCGCTCAGAACTAATCGGTTTGCGCTGATCTCGTTCGACGATGCCTGCAATGCCGCACATGAGTGAATATCGTTACTAGGTCGGGAGGACTCACACTATAACGGTAGTAATGCTTTCAAGAGGCTACAATGAAAGGAATTACGCAGACAATCAGATCTGTGTGCCCCTACAACTTGTAGGACTTTACCCGAAGTGTTGAAACGACTAGGCTCGGTATGGACTAGCGTCGCCATGGCACTGTTGTTAAGTGCTTGTCGGCCAGCACCGGTATCTCCGGAACTCGTCGCGGAGGTCCGAACGGCCTTCGCAGCGCGGTCGGCAGAAACAACTACGAAGGCAACGAGCACTATCGTCGGTTCGGAGGATTGGTTTTTCTATGCGCCAGAACTCCGACATATTTCGGTCGGTCAATTTTGGGATGAACACTCACGCCACACAGATGTCGCTGACCCTCTTTCTGTGATTCTCGATTTTCACCAGCAACTTCGCACCCTAGATGTCGAGCTTATTCTGGTTCCTGTCCCGTCAAAAGCGCTTATCTTCCCTGATAAAGTCGGTTTAAACGCTGTGCGCATTCCAACGCCAGTTCCTCGACTCGACCCTGACCACGTAAAATTCTATGAACTCCTCAGACAACAGGGAATACCTGTGCTCGACCTCACCGACCGATTTCTACGGGAACGGTTTCATCCGGAAAATCCACTCTACTGTCGACATGACACCCACTGGTCTGGGGCGGGCTGTGTCATCGCGGCCCAACAGATTGCCGAGTTCATCAAAACCCGTTCGTGGTACAGCACAGTTGAGCACGTACAGTACGTCAGCCAATGGTCATCGACGTCCATCACGGGAAATCTCGTCCAACACATCAACCCGCCAGTGTCTGCGGAAGAAATCAGGCTCCGGCTAGTCGCGCCTAATCCGAATGAAAATTCGGGCCTGTCTACCGTCTCAGACGATAGCCCGATCGTTCTACTGGGTGATAGTCACTCGTTAATCTACCATTCCGGTGGAGACATGCACGCGGCAAACGGCGGACTCGTCGACCAACTTGCATTCGAGCTCAGCCTCCCAATCGACCTCGTTGCCGTCCGTGATTCGGCGGCAACCGCCGCCCGCATCGCGCTACGAACGCGGACACAAGAAACGCCAACCTACTGGTCAGAAAAACGAATCGTGGTTTGGTGTTTTGCGGCCCAAGAATTCACCGAAGCTGATGAGTGGCGTCGCGTGGCAGTTACGCCCTAGCGTTCAGTTGACTCAGGTGGTTTCGTCGAATCACGTCGATCCCGGATGACTTTTGCCGGCACACCAACTGCAATATGAAAAGGCGGCACGTCACCGATGACGACTGCACCCGCCCCGATAATGGCATCATGCCCCACAGACGAACCGTCACTGATCACCACGTGCGCCCCTAACCACACGTTGTCATCAACCTCAATGCCGCGCGCAATTCGTCCTTGATAGAGAACCGGCGTATCCGTACGTTTGTGCTCATGGTCTCCACCGACCATATATGTATAGGCAGCAACCAAGGTGTCTTTGCCAAGCCGCACCTTGCCCCCCGAAAAGATCTCGCAATTGAAACCAATGTTCGCACGATCATCGATTACGATGTCACCGTTCTTACAGCTGAGGATGGTGTTCCGACCGACGAAGACCCCATCTCCAATCGTAATGCCAGAATTCGACATACCTTTCGCATCCAGAACACACCCATCATCAATGACGACATTATTCCCAATCAGAATCTTGTGAGGATGTCGCAACACCACGTTTACACCAAAGGTAACGTTGTCCCCTACCCGACCAAGCAAGAACGGATACAGCTTGGACCGCAACAAAAAACCGATGGCACCAGGCACCCAACTACATCCGGTGACAATCAGCTCATATTTCATTAGTGTCCACAGAGACGTGCGACCAATCACAAGTTGTGCATAGCGCTCAGCTTTCGAGCGGCCCGGAGCAAACAACTCGTCTTGAATCGCAGCAATCTTTGGACTGCTGTTGGATGCCTGTCTGTCAGGATCACTGTCCAAAGACATGGTATGACCTACCTAACTAATTGCCGGTTCTTGCTATTGAGTCTTCTCGGAAGACCGATTACACAGTCATAGCCGTGAAGACAGACCGTCGTCCGTCGACAAATGGCATCGAGAAGACACGACACGTTCGTCAGACCGAAGTTGCTGTTCACACCGACCTCCTAAAAGCGGACCCGAATCCCACCACCGACCTCCAGTCCACCCACGCTGAGTGACAAGGTGCCGGCCTTGGCTGCAGGAAATTCGACAACGCCGTTCGTGTAGCGCACCAGAAATCCGACGCCCACAAATCTCGTTGCCATATATGTCACATCGACGCCTACGTGCCCGCCAACCGCATTCCGTCGGTGTTGGCCACGTTGCAACTGATCAATCTTAACCGCAGAAAAAGGTGGTCCTCCAGCTTCTACAGCCGTGACATTCGTGACCACTCCTTGAGTAAGGTTAAAGAATGATGCCCCTCCAAACGCCGCTATGTCGAGTTTATCCAAGACCGGAAACCGCCACGCACCAAACACGCGCGCCACCTGCGCTCGATGAATTGACTGTAAAGACTGGGGCTCAATCAATCGTGGACTGTTTCGATTGATGGGGTGAGGCACAGAGCCGGTCACTGTTGTGACATCCGATGTCTTCGATTCGGAATACCCACCGCCGGCCACCAGACCTCGCCACAAACGAAGACTCCCTCCAACATCTGCAATAGGTGATGCAGCGATGGCGTGTGCTGCCGTAAATTTCGCATCCTCACCGTACGCCCGGTACGAAAACTGGTCTGCAAATGTCCGTACTCCACTTTGCTGAGTCAACCCATTGACATAAATCGTGAGGCGTCCTTTCAGTAAGGTTTGGCCGAATTCGACCCGTGACTGACTAGATTCCTGATCTTGAGCCTGCGCCGAACCCAGTAAGGAAACAAGAAAAGTCCCCACGAATACCAAAGTAACCCTGAGCGTTATTACAGTCTTCATACAGAACACCGCGTCACTTACTCCACGACGTTTCAATAAGTTCACTACCTGCTTCGACGGCGGTAGGAACCGTGACTGGAACGTCATACAACTTCACAAGTCGCTCATAAAACTCATTCGCCATCGCAGAATAGCCCAGTGCCGTTGGATGAATGTTGTCATCCCCAATACACGACATCGGTAGGCAAACACCACTATTGAGCAAAGTATGAATATCCACCAGCTGAATTCCACGACTCGCCGCAATGCTTCGTAGCTGGGTATTGTACGGACCGACTAACGCGGTGTGTATCCCAGGGCCGGATTCTCGGACTGGTGCAATCGTGGCAAGAATAACGTCGGCGCCAGTCGATTTAATATCGTCAAGCATTTCTTCTATGCCATCGAGGGCCAATTGGTCACGTGCTGCCTCCACTGCATCTGCTGCGCCTAAATCATTGGTGCCTTCCATCAGAATAACCACGTCGGGTTGATGCCGATTCAGCGCCGCGCGAAGTCTCGAAGGCGCATGCGCTGCTAGTTCGCCTGATTCACCTTCATTAATCACGGTAGGAGCTTGGTGCTGATAAACCTGTCTAAGCTTCCCCTGCAACTTAGTCGGATACGAATTCCACGGCTCAAGCCCTAACCGTATGACGCCGAGAACTGGAATAGACACTAGTCCTGATGTGATGCTGTCTCCAAAGGCAAGTATCTTCGACACTGATAGTTTCGGGGGTGACAAAACGACAACGTCAAACGCACAACTCGCAGTCTGACCAAGGTTATCTGAAGCGGAACAAGTAACGGTTGTCCGAGCAATTGGGAATTCCGAGCCCGACTCAGCACTGCAACTAGCGGTCACGGGAGCTTCGCCGCCTTGAGTAGTCGCTAGGGAAAACGAGATCCGCACTGCCTTGCCGTCTACCGACTGCACCTGTATGTCCGCAGTGCACGCGATCCCGATCTCTCCGACCCGTTCAGTGTTGAGTGTCGACGGCGCAGTCGGAGGAACGACCGACGACTCAGAACAGGAGGTTAAGACAAACGCAATGAAAAAACAGACGGCAAGTCGTCGTCCGAGAATGAATGTAAGTTTAGGCAAAGCGTTGAGACTACTGCCTGCAATCGAGTCCCGTCAACGGCCTCACTCTGTAATCCAGCATCATTAGTGCAAATCCGTGCAGCAGCTCTCGCCTACAAGTCCACTAGTCGCGACCGTCACTCTCTAGCCCTTG
>DTWD01000035.1 GCA_012963185.1 Acidobacteriota bacterium | reverse complement strand
TCGTAAAGTAGATCTCACGAGGATCCGCACCAATAAGTTCGGCGACCTGACGTCTGGCTTCCGCAACAGCGTCACGCGCTTTCCAACCAAAGCAATGATGTCGACTCGAAGCGTTGCCAAAGTCCTCATTGAAAAACGGCAACATTCGAGCCAATGCGCGGCTATCGGTCGGCGTTGTCGCATGATGATCCATGTATATGGCAGAGGTACTTTTCATTATCGGAAAGTGTTCTAAAAACTAAGAGGCGGAACTCACTAGGCACGACCCGGCACGTTATCGGTCGGCGTTGCTTACAGGAGTGATTACCGTTTCGAAAGACCGCCTGACCGCAGAGAGAGACAATGGTTCTCGATCATTATCTATTCCTGGACTTTTTGGTTCCTCAGAAACGAGTTCATCTACGGTAAAAGACGAAAGAGATTGCAAAATAAGATCTTTAAGGCGCCAAAGGGGGTCACGCACATTGCACTTAGCATATTGGTCACACGTTTCATCGTCATCAGAACACGCAGTTACTAGAAATGGTCCGTCTATCGCTTGGATGATGTCGGCAACGGAAATCTGATGCGCCGAACGAGCTAAGTAATACCCCCCACGTGTTCCGTGGTGCGACGCAATAACACCCATCTTTGCCAACCGCTGCAGTACCTTCGCCATTAACTCGGACGGGATGTCATATCTATTGGCGATCTCACGTGCATTGGACGATGCACCGTCTGGTCGGGATGCAAGATCCTTAAGAGCGATAAGAGCGTAGTCAGCCTTCTTCGAAAAACGCAGCATTAGTAGGCACCGTCAGAAACGTATAGTGCTGCCACTATTGTAGTCCTCCATCACAGGTCGGACAAAGCAAGCTTTAATGTCGGCCCAAACTTGTCTGTGTGACAGGTTTACCGCTATACCCAAACATCCTTACCCTCAGTACTTTGGCAGTGACGGATCGACAACATCAATCCAGCGAAGGATACCGCCACTGAGATTCTTCGCTTTTTTGAAACCAGCGTTACGCAAAATTTTCACTGCTTTCGCACTACGAACACCCGACTTACAGTGAACCACCATATCTTCATGGCCGCCAAGCTCATTAATTCTGTTCGGAAGTTCCCCAAGCGGTATCAACACTGAACCTGGTATGGAACAAATCTGATGCTCTTGTGGCTCACGAACGTCCAATACGAAAACCCCTTCATTGTTATCAATAAAGACTTTTAGTTCCTCAACTGTCACGTTATCGCCAGACGAAGGGTCGTCTAAAACCTGAGCACCAGGGGTGACACCGCAAAACTGTTCGTAATCAATCAATTGAGTTACTGTCGGCCTATCACCACAAACCGGACAATCCGGATCGCGACGCAACTTCAGTTCGCGAAACTTCATCCGAAGTGCGTCGTAAATCATGAAACGATTGATGAGCGGCTCGCCGACACCAATGATTAATTTGACCGTTTCAGTGGCCTGAATAGTGCCGATGACGCCTGGCAAAATTCCCAACACTCCACCCTCAGCACAACTCGGCACCAACCCTGGCGGCGGAGGTTCAGGATATAAGCAGCGATAACACGGTCCCTGCTCGGTTGCAAAAACGGATACCTGACCTTCAAATCGAAAGATACTACCGAACACATTCGGTTTACGCAGTAACACGCACGCATCGTTCACCAAATATCGGGTCGGAAAATTATCTGTACCATCGACAACGACGTCGTAATCACCGAGCACGTCAAATGCGTTAGACGACGAGAGTGCCGTCTCGTGCATATCGATCGCAACTTCCGGATTGATCGCAACAAGCGTGTCTCGAGCAGATTCAAGCTTAGACCGACCTACGTCTGGCGTCCCATGAATGACTTGCCTCTGGAGGTTGCTGTAGTCAACAACATCAAAGTCAACTAGACCAAGTCGCCCAACACCGGCAGCTGCCAGGTACATTGCCACAGGAGACCCGAGACCTCCGACTCCAATACAGAGCACGCTTGCAGCCTTTAGCTTCAGCTGCCCGTCCATGCCGACTTCCGGCATAATCAAATGTCGGCTGTAACGTTCGACCTCTTGATTACTAAGTGATACGGGAGATTCTGTCGTCACAAACATCCCCCACCTGCAACCGACGGAACGATGCTCACCGTATCCTCCGATGTCACTGGTGTCTTTTCCTTCTCAAGGTATCGAATATCATCGTCGTTAAGATAAATATTCACGAAACTTCTGAGCTTACCGTCTTCACGGTAAAGATGCTTTCGTAATTCCGTGTACTGGTCCGTCATATTGGCAAGAAGCTCTCCCACCGTAGAACCTTCCGCTTCAACCGTATCTTGATTATCTGTATAGACGCGCAGCGGCGTCGGAATGAGTATCTGGATTGCCATATCTCTCGCCTAACCTATCCTGTCCCTTTATTTCAAAGCCTTATGTCACAGCAACCGTTTGTTCGTCAAAGGCTGACCGATCTTCACGCAAGCGCCATGAAGTCATCGTGCCTGGTTCACCATTCTGCACAGCCAAGATGACATACAAAAACGTCGGCCAAGCCTGTTCAAGATCATTCTGTGACGGACGCGCTGGATGGTCAGGGTGCGAATGGTAAAACCCCATCAGCTTCCCTCCCATCTCGGCAGCTCGTTTTTCAGCCACTTGGTATTCAACCGGCCCAACCAGAAAATACCGACGGGCCTCTTCCCCCATTAGATTCGGAAGGCGCATAGCCTCAACGACTGAACCGTTACGACCTATTAACGCTCCACAACACTCTTCAGGGTACGACTCTCGGCCATGCCGCCTAATATCCATGTCCGCCTCGGACTGCAACATAAGCATCAGTAGTCCGTACCGTCACTCTGTAACAGTTTCAAATCCCTTTTCACGCCATGCAAGCGTACCGCCGTCGATGCTACGCACATTCCGGTATCCAAGTGACTTAAGAAAAAGCAGGCCAGACAGGGATGCATTTCCGCGCTGACAAACGCTCAGTATCGGCGCATCAAAGTCCTCAGGCAATCCCTGATGGTTTTCTTGGATCTCCGCAAGTGGCATGTTGATAGCATCGGGCAAATGAGCTTCCGCAAATTGATCCCGAGGTCTCACATCCACGACAAAAAGCTTGCCAGTATTCCATTCTGCATGCGCCGAATCGACATCAATCGTGAGCTCTGCATTTCCGCGAACATTCTCAACCATACTGTCGAGGAGAGGATTCTTCGGATTATCTTTCTTAATTTCTGCGGCAACCAACCCCGGAAGATGTTTTACAACCGATGATGCGTATTTGAAAGCACTGTCACAAAAAATCACGACCACTACATTGCCTGGTTCGTCCGGGACAAGTTTGAAAGCACCGGCCAGCGCCATCGCAGAACTTGGCCCGGCAATCAAACTTTCCTCCCTATTCAGTCGAAGACAAAGGTCAAATGCCTCTTGATTCGTTACCTCAATAAGGCCGTCGTACTCGTCTGGAAAAAACAACTTCGTCTGTTGCAATTGCCGGATACTACGAACGCCAGGAATATCGTGGCCGTCCTGTGGGTGGATGCCAAGTATCTGGACGCTCTCGGACTGCTCCTTAAGAAAACGTCCTGTTCCAGTAATCGTGCCGCAGGTACCAAGACCACAAACAAAATGAGTTGCCTTTCCCTGAGTCTGACGCCATATCTCAGGTCCTGTAGTCTTGTAATGTGCCTCAGGATTCGCTTCGTTGGCATACTGGTTCAGCATTAAATAGTCTGATCGTTCACTGATCTCAGTTGCCTTCGCAATGGCCCCCTCCGGGGCTCCCGGTGCAGGACAGAGTGTATCCTCAAGCTCCAGAACATCAGCACCAAAAAATCTCAGCATCGTACGTTTCTCTAGGGGCACCTCACTTGAAATAGGTGTCGTCAGCGAATATCCTTTCGCATTCGCAATCATGGCGAGCGCCATCCCGGTATTCCCTGATGTTGGCTCGACTAATTTCTGACCCTCTTGCACGGTATGACGCGCTTCACCGTCAGCAATCAGATTCGCTGCAACACGATCTTTAACCGCGCCAAAAGGGTTATACCACTCAAGTTTTCCGTAAACCTGCGTGTGCTGAAACGGTGTAACGCGATTGAGTCGTACCAATGGCGTCGGATTCTCCGGTCCAGACAGCATCCCTAGAATCGAGTCGTAGACGCGCAGCACGTTATCATCCATCGCTCTCAATCCTATCCTATTCTTCGCTACCAGCTGATCTCATGAGAAACTCGAATGCGCTCCTCCGCATGCTACGATCCGTCTCCGGAAAACAGTACCTGGCTGTCCAGTAAAAAAATCTCTTTTCTTCCACTTCACGAATCAAATACTCGACAGATATTGACCTTAGTCACGACAGGATATTCACCGCCTCTGATGACCGACCGGTATTCCTTTGACCTTGTGCTTCTCGGCTTTGGGGCGGTAGCCCAAGCCTTCGTCAAACTACTAATGCAACGATCGCCTGCGCTCGGTTTTCAGTGGCGTGTCGTCGGAGTCGCAACAAGACGACATCATTGCGCCGTATCCACGGAAGGCATCGACTGTAAAACCCTTGTCAATCTGGGAACGACCGGGGAATTGCTTGACATGTGCCACGACTCGACTATGGGGCCACAGCCGGCGAGCGCTTTGGAGGTTCTCAAACAATTGTCGGAGTTATACCCGAAACGCTCAAAAGAGAATCGAATGGTCGTTGTTGAAAACACACCTTTCAGTCTCGACAAAGGGCAGCCTAGTGTCGACCACGTGCGAACTGCGCTCACAATGCCTGCTGATGTAATTACGGCAAACAAGGGACCTGCTGCCTTCGCCTATCGTGAACTCTCTGACCTTGCAACCTCTCGGGGCTCAATGTTTAAATTTGAAGGGGCGGTACTAGACGGACTTCCGGTCTTCAGTCTCATCCAGGAAACGCTCCCCGGTGTGCGAGTGGAGCGCGTCCGGGGCGTCGTCAATACCACAACGAATTATCTCTTGACGGCAATGGAACGAGGTCAAACCCTGTCAAAAGCTGTAATCGACATGCAAGAAGCTGGGATTACCGAATCCGATCCTGAAATAGATATTGAAGGGTGGGATGCCGCTGCAAAAGCCTCCATTCTCGCCAACGTGCTTTTTGATGCCAACATCAACCCACATGAGGTCAAACGCAAAGGCCTCCGTACGGTCGATGAAACAGACGTCCGCAGGGCGCATCAAGATGGCCGTGCCGTTAAGCTTATCGCTGAGGCTAAGCGCCACAGTACTGGGGGCGTCGCGACAGTGGCCCCACGTCTTCTAGAGGCTAGTGATCCGCTCGCGAGATTATCGGGGACAGCAAAGGGTCTCGTAATAGACACAGACATACTTGGGCCACTGATGATCAGTAAAACAACCTCTGGGGTCACTCACACAGCATATGCCCTGATGGCTGATCTCTTATCCATCCATCGTCTTAGAACACTCAACGTCACGTGAAAGAAGTCAACTGATGAACACTACACAGACATCGAATACACCAAGCGCTCTCGACGGCATTACCGTCCTAGATCTCACGCGAGTGTTGTCCGGTCCATATTGCACGATGATGCTGGCCGACATGGGCGCTCGCGTCATT
>DTWD01000034.1 GCA_012963185.1 Acidobacteriota bacterium | reverse complement strand
TGAGTTTTGGACGAAGTGACTGAAAGATATTTTCGAGTTGATCGGCCTGTGGGTCAGTAAGCTTCAGTTCTTGTTTGGTTTCTTCAGAGGCCCACCATTTATAGCCCTGGGCGGCATTTGCCGGTTGCGATGTGGCCAGAATAGCAAGCGTGCCGAGTGCGAGCGTGACATGGTGTCGAGTTCTAGCCATGGCGAAATCCTTTTATGATCCTAATCCGTATCTATTGTTAACGTGTTTTTGCACCAATAACCAGTTTTATCCAATTGTTATGCATTACGAATCAGAAAGCTGATGTGTTTACAGGGGGCTATTTACAGAGCTCTACAAGGCGAGAAATTACTTCACCGACGATATTGTCTGGGGTAGATGCCCCAGCGCTCACCCCGATAGAGAGTTTCCCGGTAGTCGGGAGCCAGTGTTCTTGGACCTGTTCCGCGCTGGCACCGGCTGTAGTTGTTGTCGGGAGGTGGCGTAGCTCTGATGGTGAAACGAGACATGATGGGTCTGCTATATGGTAGGTCGCAACTTTACGTGCACAGATTTTCGCAAGATTACGCGTATTGCTGCTGTTATAGCCTCCGATGACTATAGCCAGATTGAGGTCGGCCTCAGTAAGGAGCCCTTGGATCGCGTCTTGGCGGTCTTGGGTTGCACTGCAGATAGTGTCGAATGCACGGTAATGTTTATCAATCGCCTGCTCGCCGTAACGGTCAGCCATCGCCTGCCGTATCAGTTGCCCAATTTCAAGAGATTCAGACATGAGCATAGTCGTTTGGTTGGCCAGTCCAACGCGGGTTAGATTCCGGCTGGGATCGAAGTCCGGAGAGCAGGCGTGCAGAAAGTGGGCTTGGAACGATTCGAGTGATTTCTTGCCCGTGATGTAGTCACATATCAGTTCGGCTTCTTTTCGATCGAGCACGATTAGATATCGACCATTGTCGGCAACGCGCGCTTGAGATGCGGTCGCTTGGGTCTCTTCGTGTTTGACCTTCCCGTGAATAACTGCGGTATAACCGTCGCGAGCGAACTGTCTTACGTTCTTCCAGACGTTCAAGACTGACCCACATGTGGTGTCGACTAGTGTGCAGTCGGAACTGATCAGGCGTTCGAGCTCATGGATGGTAACGCCAAAGGCAGGGAGAATAACGACAGCATTGGAGGTGACGTGCTCAATGGATTCAGACGGGTCACTCAAAAAGCGAATGCCTGCTGCCCGAAGACGGGCGTTGACGTGGGGATTGTGGATGATTTCACCAGTGAGGTACACCGTTCGTTCGGGGAATTTCTTTCGTGTCTGATACGCGTAATCAACAGCTCGTTCTACGCCGTAACAGAAACCAAATTCTTTAGCGAGATGTACTGAGACACGACCGTCCTGATAGGTGAAATCATTAAGACGTATGGTTTCGACGAGGTCGCTGTTGTAATCACGGGCGAGATCGCCAGCTACCGCATGTTTGAGGTCTAGTCCTTTTCTGAATACCTCTGCAGACAAGCTCGTTCAGGCTCCTACCGTACTGTGACAAATGTTTCGTGAAGCCGTGGAGTCAGTTCATCGAGAACAATGAGATGCGACACCAGCGGTGACCCAACAGCGTACTCGACCTCAGCCATGAATGCTTCGTCAGTTGCAAGGTCATACGGACCAAATCTCGATTCGATGGATGGAGTTGATCGTTCGTCGTCAAGAAAATCATCTTGTGGCGATGCGTTTATCTCGACGAGTGAATCTTGGAAAGATGTAACGGATGGGCGAATAACAATGCCTAGCAAAGGTCCGACAGCGCACGTAAGCGCCAGGCAGATGGTTAACGGCGCTAGTCGAGGAAGTGATCGTGATGTAGTCGATGGAAAAGTTAATACGGTCGCTGGCGGTGCCAAGTAAGTATCAATCCGGCGTAGGATTTCCGAGTGCTGCCTAAGTCGAACATGGGCTAATTCAGGGATTGAGCAAGATGCCGTTTGTGCAACTTGGTGGATGTTTTCGAGCGTAGCTTTGATTTCGGAAAGAGCCGTCTGGCAGTGTTTGCAACCACGTACATGATCCTGCGCTATATCCAAACGTCGTCGTACTTGTACGGATGAAGTCGGTTTATCTGCGGCTAATGCGAGTGCAGTTAGTGTGTTCTCAGTCGGGTGGCCAGTCGCAGCTTGTCTGACGGCATATCCGATGGTCCGGCACCAGTAAATAAGTGTTTCCATGGTCCGTCTTACGCCCTTATACGGAGGCATTATCCTTGGATGAAGGCCGGGCGTTCCGGAGCAATGTTCGGAGAGAACGAATCGCACGGAATAGATGTACTCGAACGGTAGATTCAGCGACGTTAAGCATGTTTGAGACCTCTTTGGTCGAGTATTCCTCAAATTGGTTGAGGATGACGATGGAACGCTGTCGCTCAGGAAGTTGTTCGACTGCGGCAAGCAATTGGTCGCGTCGTTCATTCGCTAAGAGCATTTGTTCAGCTGAGGGGGCGACCGTTGGTTCTCGCTGCAGGCGTTCCTCTAGCTGGTCGTTAGTAGGGACTATCCAGTGTCGCCGTCGAGACTGGGCTTTAAGTCTGTCAAGGCACCCATTTACTGCAATTCGTGATAGCCATAGTTCAAAGAACAGTTCATCTCGAAATGTTTGGAGATGGATGAAAGCTTTAAAAAATGTATCCTGAACTGCCTCATCGACCTCGGCGGGGTCACGAAGATAGTAATACGCGATCCGAGCGATTCGATTCCGATAGGTGTCTATGAGCTCTTCGAAACGGCTGCGTGCTTCTTGATGATTCCCTGAATTCAGCAGTTCCTTGATTTCAGACGCAACCCTTGAGTCTTTGTTGACGATCGAGGCGTCTTGTCCAGACGAAATTACAGTGCCGGCCATGGCATTCATTAAGTTCAAATTCAAAGACGACACAGTGTTTGTTGCGGTTTACTGTGAGCGCCCAGGTCCTGATGATACCTCGGTAGCAATATTCATGTGGGCGATACTGTCGGTTGCAGCCGTGTGCTTCTCGCCTGCGTCTGACTGAATTAGCAGTTCATGGAAGTTCGAGAGCGTAGTACCTGGATAGTAGGCAGTAATAATTTGTTTGGTCGGATGTCCGGCCTCGGCACGCGCCATCGCGCCGGTTTGGCATAGTCCAGCACCGTGGCCGAAGCCTGTGCCAGTAATTAGAAAATAATCATTGCGCCCGCGAATCTCAAATTTCGTGCTTTTGATTCGTGTAAAACCGAAACGAGCGCCCAGAACAGAACGGAGAATAGCTCCACTTACGATCAGTTTCTTGCTGCCGTTGAGTTCGATTTTGAGTGCGCGACCGGCGTTGTCCCGCCGCGTTACTACTATGGTTTTCAGATCGCGTCCGACTGTGGTTCTTGGATCACCGTTTAGTGCGTCGCGCAGTGTTTCACGACCGATACTCAACGTCCAAGGCGGACGGTTCAGCGTTCGGCAGAAGTCGTCGACAACTCCGTCTAGGTACGGTGGGGCCTGACCACCCCAGACGCTGGTTGCCGAGCTGGTCGCCCCCCCGCAATCTGCGTGGTAGACGGAGTCAATCGGCATGCCGTTGTAGGTGACGATCATGCCCGTTGTTCTTGCAACCGACTCGTTAGCGAGTGCTTGGTGTGTGGTGAGATTTGCGGTGGGGTCCCGGTAGACTTGGCAGTGAGTAGTTGAGCAAAAGTCGAAACCGTCTTGAAAGTGGCGAGTCCGGTGATGCAAGACATACGTTCGCGCGATGATCGATTGAACTTCAGAGATTGTGCGTGCACCTAGCAGCGATAAAGAGGCCAGTGGGACTTCTGAGATGATCGTTCCACGTATGTAATACTCGACAGGGAACGTTTTGACCGTTCCGTCAGGTTGTTGGACACGTATTGTTATAGGCCTGTGGTCACGATTCACTGCGTCGGCAGTCGATGTGACAGCATGGCGACGGATGCAACCAGGAAGTAAGGTCGCGAGCAGAGTGGCAATAAACGCCCGACGCCTACCGGCCCTCGTTTCTGGGTAGAGTAAGCTGCGCTGCATTAATATTTTTTGCATCATAGCACGTGGAACCACAGTATCATGTGCATTAATTTCTGGCGTGTCCCATAGATAGGGTTTGGTTGGTGATGAGCAAAAAGACAACCGTTGACGTGTTAGCTGGGCTTAGCAGCGTTTCGATAGGCGGTACAAAATGGAATTTAGGCGCAGCCGCACTTTACGAAGAAGCCGTCCGCCGCGGCGAGGGTATGGTTTCCGAATGCGGTCCTTTGGTGTGCTTAACGGGGGCGCATACGGGACGGTCGCCGAATGATAAATTTCTTGTCAAAGAGTCGTCGAGTCAAGATGACGTGTGGTGGGGAAAGACCAATCGCCCCGTAGACCCCGAACAGTTCGATCTGCTTTATGACGACATGATGGCGAGTCTCGCCAATAAAGAGTTATTTATCCAGGATTGTTGTGCTGGCACTGACCCGGACCATAGCTTGCCGGTAAGAATCATCACAGAGCATGCCTGGCATAGCCTTTTTGCGCGGACCATGTTTTTAGAGCTGCCGGCTGGCACGCCAGAGGGTGCTCATGTTCCGGAGTTTACGGTTGTGGACTCTCCTTCGATGAAAGCTGATCCGGCACGGCATGGAACTAATTCAGACGTGTTTATTTTAGTGAATTTTGCACGAAAGCTTATCTTGATTGGCGGGACCAGTTATGCGGGAGAAATCAAAAAATCGATCTTTAGTGTCATGAATTACCTCTTGCCGTTACGAAATGTGATGCCGATGCATTGTTCGGCGAATCGATCTAGTGATGGTGAGGTGGCGTTGTTTTTTGGACTTTCCGGTACTGGCAAGACGACGCTGTCCAGCGACCCGGAACGACTGTTGATTGGTGACGATGAGCATGGTTGGACTGAGCGTGGTGTCTTTAATTTTGAAGGTGGATGTTACGCGAAGATGATCCGGTTGTCGGCAACGGCTGAGCCGGATATTTATGCGACAACTAAAAGGTTTGGAACAGTTCTGGAGAACGTCGTCATGGATGCGGATACACGAGTGCTCGATCTCGATAATGATCGTTATACGGAAAATACTCGTGGTGCCTACCCGATTTCCTATATCGACAACTGGGAGCCAACTGGTCAAGGTGGGCACCCAACGAACATCATTATGTTGACGGCAGATGCATTTGGTGTCTTACCTCCGATATCTCGATTGACCCCTGCTGGCGCTATGTATCACTTTCTATCGGGGTACACAGCAAAGGTGGCGGGTACGGAAACAGGGGTAACAGAGCCACAGGCCACGTTTAGCACCTGTTTTGGCGCTCCTTTTATGGTGCATCATCCAAATGTGTACGCGAAGCTACTCGGTAAGCGAATAGCAGAGCACGGTTCCCACGTGTGGTTGGTTAATACAGGCTGGACTGGTGGGCCTTACGGTACAGGCACGCGGATGGAGATTGCCCATACGAGGGCCATGATTACTGCGGTTCTTTCCGGTGAACTGTCTGGTGTTGGTTTCGTTCTGCATCCAGTATTTAACGTCGACGTTCCAGTCACTGTGCCTGGTGTCCCAGCGTCGGTGCTGCAGCCGAGGGGGACGTGGAGTGATGGTGCAGAGTATGATGCGCAGGCTCGGCGATTAGCAGCGATGTTTACTGAAAACTTCAAAGCTTTCGAAGCCGAAGTGGATGAGGCGGTGATACTGGCCGGACCAAAGGTCTAATCGCGAGCTCTCTGAACAAGCGCCATGGGTTTCGAACCAGTTATTGGCCTCGAGGTACATGCTCAACTCCTAACCGAGACAAAGATATTTTGCGGATGCTCGACTGCTTTTGGGCGACCCGCGAACAGTAACGTGTGCCCGGTCTGTCTGGGGTTACCGGGTGCACTGCCTACACTTAATGACCAAGCCGTTGAGTACGCAGTTCGGGCTGCCCTCGCCCTTGGTTGTACGGTACAAGAAAAATCTATTTTTGCTCGTAAGAACTACTTCTATCCCGATTTACCAAAGGGATATCAGATCTCGCAATATGAGGAACCGTTGGCGATCGATGGCGTGGTGCAGTTTTCGGACGATGAGGCGCTTCATCGAGTGCGCATTACCCGAGTTCATATGGAAGAGGATGCTGGTAAGTCTATTCATGAAGGGTTTTCTGATTCAAATAGAAATACCTATTTAGATTTTAATCGGAGTGGTGTTCCCCTGATAGAGATTGTGACTGAGCCAGACCTCAGTTCGCCAGCGGCCGGCGCGTTATTTTTTGAGCGTCTTCGTGGCATTCTGATGGCGATCGGTGTGAATGATGGAAATATGGAAGAGGGAAGTCTTCGGTGCGATGCGAATGTATCACTGCGTCCGGTTGGACGGGCCAAACTTGGGGTCAAAGTAGAAGTAAAGAATTTGAATTCTTTTCGATACCTAGCGAAGGCGATCGAGTATGAGATTGGTCGACAAGCGTCGGTATTGAATCAGGGCGCCGACGTCGTTCAAGAGACTCGGTTGTGGGATACGAATGGTGGCCGGACTGTGTCGATGCGTAGCAAGGAAGAGGCTCATGATTACCGCTATTTCCCAGACCCGGATCTGCCTCCACTGATAGTTTCCTCATCTTTACGCGAGAACATCCGTAAGTCTTTGCCAGAGTTACCAGAGGTTCGTGTAGACCGTTTCATGGATGCCTATGGATTATCGCGCCAAGATGCCTACTATCTGTCTGCAGATCACGAACTCGCGGAGTATTACGAATTGTTGGTAAAAGGATCAGAGAATCCAAAGGCAGCTGCCAATTGGATAGTTGGTGCGGCGGCGCGGAGGGCCAAGGTGACCGGAACGCCGGTGTGGAACATTGTGTCGGCTGAGGTCTTAGCAGAACTGATTCGTATGGTGGACGATGGGAAAATCAGCGGTTCGATTGCAAAAGAAGTGTTTGAGACGACTGCGGATAGCGGTAAGAGTCCAAGTGACATTGTACGGGATGGAGGGCTGTCTCAGATCGGAGATGTTGGCGAGCTTGAGGCCGTCGTTCGGCAAGTGTTTGATGAGAATATGGAAGCCGTAGGAAAGTACCGGTCGGGAAAAGAGGGCACGCTTGGTTTCCTAGTGGGGCAGGTGATGCGTGCAACGAAAGGGAAGGCGAATCCGAAACTTGTAAATGAGTTACTGCGCTCGCTGCTAGAGGCATGATACGACTGCATGGTCATTCGGCTTCGAAACATGTTTTGTTGCTACAGAGGAAAACGCGCCAAGGATTGACACCGAATGACTGCCGTGGCTAGACTGGCGTCAGGTGTTTAACTCGTTCAAGGTTGGCTGCGGTGCAGACTAGAGAGACCATGCGCCGCATACGTCGAGATGTGAAGCAACTTCGAGTGACATTCTATCGGGAAGAATTATTTCGGCACTGGCAGTGCCTTGAGCAGCAGCGTGAGCAGTACTCCGATAAAGCTATTGCGGACATTGAGCGCGCACTCGGTAAGTTGATGTTGCGTGTTGACTCATTGTGCAGTGATGAGCGCGGGCAGAAAGTGGTCGCGCAGCTGCTGTGTAAGATTGATGGCGTGACCCGGTTATCGTCATGGTCGAAATCGACGCGGATACATTAGACCCTTCTTTTTTTCGATCTAGCCCCCTGACTCTTTCAATTCTTCGTCAGCACGTTCTGGCAATCGTCAGAGCGGCGATTGTTGGCGCCGGCCCTCAGTTACTTGTCAAGAGCGCGCTAGCGGACGGGGTGTTGTCCCGTGTGCCTCATGACGCAAAGCTGACGGTTATAGCCGCCGGTAAAGCAAGCAGTGCTATGGCCTCTGCATTTGTGTCGGAGTTCGGACAACCGGTGCGAGGTTTGATTGCGTCACCCCAGGTGGGTGAGCGGGTCGACGGGATGGAATGGTTTAATGTTGGTCATCCAACGCCGACGGCAGGTAGCGTTGATGCTGGCCTGCGTGCTCTGCAATTAGCGGCTGAGGTTGCGGAAGGCGATATTTTGGTGGTCCTGCTTTCAGGTGGTGCGTCGGCAGGGCTTACCGTTCCTGTCGAGGGTGTAAGTCTGGATGACAAGGTGTGTGTGACACGGTTGTTGCTTGAGAATGGCATTTCAATTGACGGGTTGAATTGCGTTCGCAAACACCTGTCAGCGATAAAGGGTGGGCGGTTGGCCATAGCGGCGAATGGTCGCTGCATTACGTTGGCCATCTCAGATGTGGTTGATCCTGTCCCGGATGATCAGGCAGTGATTGGGTCTGGCCCAACGGCGGTAGACCCGACGACATATGCGGATGCACTTCAGTATTTGCACTCTAGTGGGCGAGCGACGTTGTTACCGCGTGCAGTTTTCTCAATTCTTGAACGTGGTAGCAATGGGGAAGTAGAAGAAACATTGAAGCCTAACGATCATCTGCCACATAGTTCTGAGTATCACATTATTGGTAGTCGCTTAGATGCGATGGCGGCGGCGGCGCATGAGGCTCGCCGATTAGGGTTTCATGCATTGACGCTTGAGGAGCCTATTACTGGCGAGGCTCGAGTGTCGGGTGATGCGTACATAAAGTCGCTTGCGCGACACGCTCATGAACAGCCTCGCCCACTGTGCGTGGTGTCAGCGGGAGAAACGACTGTAAAGGTTAGAGGTCCAGGTCGAGGTGGACGGAATCAAGAATTCGCACTCGCGGGAGCCTTTTCGCTTGTTCGACGGTTTCCGTTGGCGGTTGTTGCGAGTGTTGGCACGGATGGCATAGATGGTCCAACCGATGCCGCCGGTGCGATCATCGATACAACGACACCGCTCCGTGCTGCTGATGCGGGCCTGGAACGTCCAGAATATTATCTTAGCGCCAACGATTCGTATGCTTTCTTTGATGGTGTGGACGATTTGCTGCATACAGGCGCCACTGACACGAATGTCGGTGATCTTCAGGTTGCTCTGATTGGGTAAGCCTGATGCGAGTAAATAAAAAAGGAACATTGTAGTCAGTCATGTTGACGCCTAATGAATTGCTCGCAGCAATTGAAGCGAAAATCAGTCATCCGGCAACGGTTCAAGAGATCCTTAAGAGCCTGAAACTACCTGGTTCTCAGCGGGCGACACTTCGTCGCAGGCTCGCAAAGCTTGTTGAGCGTGGAGATTTGATCAAGATCAGAGGCCAACGGTACGGGGTGCCGGAGCGGATGCATTTGTTAACTGGACGAGTGCAC
>DTWD01000033.1 GCA_012963185.1 Acidobacteriota bacterium | reverse complement strand
TGCATATTCCTGATGACCCACAGTTCTATGAGAAATATTATTTTGCGCCCGGCGATCAAGGCTACTCAGTATTCGAAACAGCGTTTGCACGTATTAGCGTATTGATTTGCTGGGATCAATGGTATCCAGAAGCGGCCCGCTTGGCGGCACTTCGTGGTGCGCAGATAATTTTCTATCCTACGGCTATAGGGTGGACTGCTGATCAACCTATTCCGGTACGGCAGCAGCAACAGGATGCATGGCGGACTGTGCAGCGTAGTCACGCAATCGTAAATGGCGTCTATGTGGCCTCCGTTAATCGCGTCGGTAAAGAGGCGTTAGACGATCAAACGGAAGCTCTGGAGTTTTGGGGGCAGTCTTTTACGTGCGACCCAACGGGTTCTGTGATTGCTGAGGCGAACGGCACTAGTGATGAAGTTTTGATAGCGGACTGTGATATTGAAACGATCGAAGAGCAGCGAAGAACTTGGCCATTTTTACGCGATAGGCGCGTCGATACGTACGGGGAACTGTCTGAACGGTATATCGATTCTGTGACATTTCGACGAGAGTCTTCGAATTCATAATGTCAGCGGTTGGGTCGCCTGGTCGTCCGGCCACAGTGGGTTTTCGCATGCCGGCGGAATGGGAACTGCATGCAGCGACTTGGATGGTCTGGCCGCATAATCGAGCTGATTGGGAAGTGAAAACGAAGTCTGCGGAGTGGTGTTATGTGGAGATCATTCGCCATCTTGTGCGGTATGAACGTGTTTCACTAATCTGCCAGAACGCGGCAGTTCGATACCGTGCCGAGGCTCACTTGGCGCGAGGCGGTGTAGGGCGCTCAGGCTACGATACGCACCTCATTAAAACGAATCGTTCTTGGGTCCGGGACTCAGGTCCGCTCTTTCTTACTAATACCACTGATGCTGTGCAAAAAATCGCTATCAGTGACTGGGCATTTACCGGTTGGGGTCGTTACCGGTCGCACAGAGATGATAATCGGCTGCCACGTCGTATAGCAGAGAAACTCGAGATGCCACGATTTTCAGTGGACATTGATCAAGGCGGTCGAATAGACAATGTAGTGCTGGAGGGTGGAAGTATCGATGTGAATGGGTGCGGTGATCTAATCACGACCGAGCAGTGCCTACTTGGAGGATCGCAGGCCAGGAATCCGATGCTTAGTCGGAACGAATTGGAGTCGGTACTACGCGATTATTTGGGCGTTACGAGGATTCATTGGTTGGTTGGGGGTATCGACGGGGATGACACGTATGGTCATGTCGACGATGTCGCAAGGTTCGTAGGGCCAAATACGATCGTCGCTGCGGAGGAAGCGGACAGCGCCGACGTCAACTATGGCGTGTTGCAACAGAATCTTGATCGTCTTCGGCGGATAAGAAACGGAGGGCGGCAGGCTTTTGAAGTGATCACACTTCCGATGCCGAGACCTGTGCTGTTCGATGGGTTACGATTGCCGGCCAGTTATTTGAACTTTTACATCGGCAATAACGTTGTCCTTGTGCCAACTTTTAATGATTCGCAAGATAGATACGCATTGGCGTCGCTCGCGAAGGTTTTTCCTGCGCGCGAGGTTGTCGGTATTTACGCGGGCGATTTGATCCTTGGTCTCGGTGCACTTCACTGTGTAACACAGCAACAGCCGGTAGGAACATGGTCATCTCA
>DTWD01000032.1 GCA_012963185.1 Acidobacteriota bacterium | reverse complement strand
TTCGGGGAGTAACTCAGCTAGGTAGTCGTCCAAACCGAGTTGTTGAACGACACTTTCAGAGGCCAGTTGAGTGTCGCCGGTCAACATGATAGTCTTCTCAATTCCAAGGGCTTTCAGGTTACGAATCGCCTGTATCGCATCTTCCCTAATCTCATCGGCGATGACAATATACCCCGCATATAGATTATCAACAGCAAGGTAAACGACGGTTCCATCGACTTTACAGAGGTCGTGGTCAATAGCATTTGCATGCAACAAGGCGTCATTTCCCACGAGAATGACCTGATTGTTTACCTTCGCCCGAACCCCGCATCCCGAAATCTCTTGGTAGTCCGAAACCGGAGAGATGTCCCCATGATATGCCTCTCGAATCGATTGGGCAATCGGGTGATTAGATTGCGATTCGACGACCGCAGCCAGTCGAAGGAGTTCTGCTTCGGAGAAACCGTTCTTTGGAACAATCTGCGTAATCCGAAACACGCCTTTGGTCAGGGTGCCCGTCTTGTCGAAGACAACAGTTTTGACTTGGGTGAGAACATCAAGGAAGTTGGAGCCTTTGACCAAAATCCCTCGCCGCGAGGCCCCGCCGACGCCACCAAAGTAGCCGAGCGGAATGCTGACGACCAGCGCACAGGGACAGGAGATGACAAGGAGTACCAGCGCACGATAAATCCATATTAAAAAACTCGCCCTCAGCAGTAACGGTGGGAGCAATGCAACTGCCAATGCACCAAACACCACAAAGGGTGTGTAGGATCTGGCAAAGGTTGTGATGAACTTCTCTGTCTCTGCTTTTTTGCCGGTTGCGTTCTCCACCAAATCTAAAATCTTGGCGATTGAGGATTCTGCAAGCAGCTTGGTGACTTTGACTGTCAGCGTTCCCTCTTTGTTAATCATGCCCGCTAAGACGGTTTCGCCTACTTCTACGAGTCGCGGCACAGGTTCACCCGTCAGCGCAGAGGTATCCACCTGCGAACTTCCTGCGATCACCTCACCGTCCAGCGGAATCCTTTCGCCCGGCTTCACCAGAACCGTATCCCCAACTGTCACCTCCTCTGGTTTGACCTTTTGCAACTCTCCACCAATCATCAAGTTAGCGGAATCAGGGCGGATTTCCAACAGCGACTTAACCGAGCGTCGAGAACGACTTACCGACAGGTCTTGGACGAACTCGCCGACCTGATAAAACAACATGACGGCCACGGCTTCGGGCAGTTCGTGAATCGCAGCCGCGCCAAGGGTCGCAACGGTCATCAAGAAGTTTTCGTCGAACACCTTTCCACGAAAGACATTCCGTCCTGCACTCGATAGCACCGTCCACCCACTTAGCAGGTAGGCGGGGATAAAGACGAGGTATTCGCCGATGCTGTAGGGGGTTGCTTGAAGTTTGTTGTTGAAGATTAAGCCAACGAAAAACAGAACCACCGCAATACCGACTAACACAAGTTCGCGCTTTATGTCGAAATCCGTGTCTTCGCCAGATTCGGCATCGGATTGTTCGACGATTTCGACATCGGGCTCAACCTGCTTGATGACGCGGCGAATCGCTTCGATAGGATTATCTGTGTCCAGTACAAGGATTGAAGCGGCGAAATTAAGTTCGACGGCGCGAACTCCACCCAGTTGTCTCAGGTTTTCCTCAATCTCCACCGCGCAGTTTGGGCAATCCAAATCCTTCAAGCGATATTTCTTCACCTTTACTCCTTATTAGTTTGGCACAGTGGCTTAGAGCTGGATTTTCCATTTGGCCCTCTTGTATCAGATTGGCCTCTTTTACAGTTAACCCTCTTTAGGCGACTAGGCAAATTTCCACTTAGTGAGCAGATTCACCCATACATGAGTTCACAGAGGCACTGATATAAGTTCAGGAAGCCAGTGCTTGACTGAACTGCAAACGCAAAAGATAGAACTCTATAGTAGTTTGAGCAACTGTACTCCCTGATTGAGGATAAACAGTAGAATAAAGGCGATGCTTAGCGGCATCAGTCCGCTGAAAACGGTCCATTTGACGCTCTTGGTCTCTTTGTAAATAGTTAACATAGTCGTTGAACAGGGATTGTGCAGCAATGAAAAGAGCATCAGGCTGACCGCGGTCAGCAGCGTCCAGCCGTGCTGATCAACTAGCACTTGTTGCAGACTAAGACCAATGGAACTCAGATCTTCTATCATCATGCCGTGACCGATGTAAGCCATCAGAATGGTTGGTACGACAATTTCATTGGCAGGTATAGCGATAATGTAGGCGAGCTAACAAAATTGATAAGAAATATTTAATACCAGCAATTTTCTTCAAT
>DTWD01000031.1 GCA_012963185.1 Acidobacteriota bacterium | reverse complement strand
TAGCGATACCGCAGTATCAGAACTATGTGGCTAGAGTACAGGCCGCAGAGGGGTTTAGTCTTATGTCAGGGGCGAAAACTGCAGTAGCGGAGTATCGCAGTACCACCGGTAAATGGTCGGGCGACGCAGTTAGGTCATGACATCCATTGGCGAAACCAAAACCGTAGTTCTCGTTCTCCTGTGTTTATTGTTCGCTACAGCCACATCTTGTACAGAGAGCGACGAGTTGTCGCCGTTCGAATCTGATGGGGCTGACATGGGGGCCAACAGCGCCAAAGCCGGCGTAGCGTGGGCGAGCCTGGACAAAGATGTCCGGGATGAGTTCGGCAACGAGTTTCATCACCGACGTGATCGGCGGGCGCTCTATGACGAATACGTCGAGATCATCGGCGGAGCGGCCATTCTCGACTATCTAGAATCAATTGACGCCACTTGCCACGGCAAGGCGCACGCACTCGGCAATGCAATATTCGCTCAAAAAAGGGATATCAATCTGTCCCTATCGATCTGTGGAAACCGCTGTACCAACGCTTGTATGCATGGCGTGGTTAAAGAGGCGTTTGGAAGTCACAAGAGCGAAGACATCAGGAACATGATGAACGACTTTTGCAGCCAGGGTGAGATGGGGCGGCTTCACAAGCCAGGCAATTGCGCTCATGGAATCGGCCACGCACTCATGCTGCTTAGCGATCACAATGTCTCTGAATCACTCGATGGCTGCAAAGGGTTTATCGAGCCCGGAATGGACTATTACTGCGCCACCGGGATTTTCATGGAATACCGCGACATGCTGGAGGTGAGTAAACGACTCGGTAAACCAGTCACCCGACCCAGCCTGCAATACCCTTGCGATGTAAACACTGAGTATCCGGCCGCATGCTACCGCTATATGATTTGGCAGATCGCAAAAGAAACCAATGCTAGCCGGTCGAGTCTGATCGAGATGTGTCTCGGTCTTCCGGACGGAATTAGGGCAGGTTGCTTTCACGGTCTAGGCGCCACGTATTCGCGTCGTGTTGCGAACAATCCGGATATGTTTCTGGAGCTGTGTAGTCGAGGTGATTCGACGGATCAGATTCTGTGCGTCGAAGGGGTCATTGAGAAAATGGCCGACTACAACCAGCCGCACGCGATGGCTGTCTGCGATGTGCTTTCAGGGGAAAATCTTGCTGTTTGCCAAGCAGGGGCCGAACAAAAAATGTATCGGATCGACAAGCCGACGATGCGCCTCTATCGCAATCAACAGTGATTCCCGATGGTGACCGCAAGTGGACGCGAAGTTTTTTGGTTCGCCTCCCGGATTCGGGGATTTTGCATCCGGGCGCGATGCGGGAATTGAGGCTCAGGGGCCGAGAATCGCTTAGTGCCAAGGCTGGCGAGGGGAAATATTATGGTCGAGTGGGTCCGGTCGGAATCTAGTCAGAGGGTTTGTGTTCCTCAGGACGGTTAACATATGAAATCACTGCTTTCGCCAATCACGCTACTTAGGTCAAGCCTTGCGTCGATCGGGTTTATTCTGGCGGTTTCGTTGCTTCTGATCGCTCTGGCAACGCTTCTCCATGTCTGGCAGGAAATCCCATTTAGTCGGCTGACGAGAGACCTTACTTCCCTCGGAAGATTGCCTTGGTATTTCGGTTTTATTTCGCAATTCGGAATTTTCTTCTGGTCTGCTTCGACCGCCATCTGTTTTTTCTGCGCTGCGGTTCTTCCGAAAAATGTGAGTCACGCCAGACTCAAGCAATTTCTGGTGGTTTCCGCGTTCTTGACGATGGGGCTTGGATTCGATGATGCTTTCACGCTTCATGAGCGAGTGTTTCCGGACATTGGAATTCCGCAGGAAGCTGTTCTGGCGAGTTACGTAGTTATTACGCTTCTCTATCTTGTCAGGTTCTACCCGCTCATTCGCGAGACCGAGCATGCCCTTTTGGCTATCGCATTGTTCTTCTTCAGCGTTTCGGTCGGATTGGACGTTTGGGAGCCTGCAGGCATAGACCGGTTTCTATTTGAAGATGGCGCGAAACTCTTCGGCCAGGTGAGTTGGTTGGCGTATTTCTTCAGTGTCGGAAAATCGGCGGTGAAGACCTGCAGGTAATGGCGAGAGAACTTGGTTCGTTAATGTTGCCTCTACCACCACTCAGTGAACAACGTCGATTTGTCGATAAACTAAACGAACTTCGATTTATCCAACTACGACAGTCACAATCGACAACAAAAACAGAACAACTCGCTTCAGCGTTAAGCGC
>DTWD01000030.1 GCA_012963185.1 Acidobacteriota bacterium | reverse complement strand
ACACGACCATTCGACAGGGCGAGTTGACGTTCGGGAGTACTCAATAGTGGTGTGATTAGTAGGGGACTACTTCATATATGTTGTTTCTATTACGATAGTTCTTTTCGTTCGCTCTATTTTGAAACATTACTAGTTCTTGCCACCGCCAATTGTTCTCATGACTCTTGGTCGCGGACAATGTAGTGGAGAATTTCTCAAGAACAGAGGCGGTTGAGGAAATCCTGATCGACAGTATCAAGGTTCTTAACGATAGCATCGGCAATGCTCAGGCTTGATGCAGGATAAGTGTTGGTAATGCCGATGGTCTTCAGTCCAGCCGCACGAGCAGCTTCTAGTCCCCATCTTGAGTCTTCAATCGCGACATAGCACCCAGCCGGGGGCGTAGTGGCACGCCGACCCAACTGAGCAACTGCTTGAAGATATCCATCTGGTGCTGGTTTGGGGTGGTCCACATGATCTGCCGCGACAATAATCTCAAAATATTTCTGTAATTCGTTCGCATTGAGAATTTGGCTGATCTCGTGGTGCAGAGCTCCGGAAGCAATTGCTAGTTTAGTCTGAGTCGAAAGGCGTCGAATACATTCAGTGCAGTCTGGAAACAGGACATCTTCACCGCGGATCAACGTTTCAAAGTGACGGCTCTTAATTGCAAGCAATTGGTTTAGCTCGGATTCTGCCAGAACCCTTCCTTGAGCGTGTGCGACTGCGTTAATTACACCGACGTCGTCGTATCCTAGGTAGTGTGCGAAGTATTCGGATCTTGACAACGACAAGTTCCAATGTGACAGCGTGTCTTGGTAGGCTCTGAGGTGTAGAGCTTCAGTGTCGGCTATAACACCGTCGAAGTCGAAAACAACCCCACACAAGGGCATAATTGCGATTCTAGTTCCGGCTAGGGGTTAGCGTCTTGGTTTCCTTGAGAAACTTGACCCGCCTCCGAAATCGATGGAGTCAACGGGATTCGTCGTTCGCTTTCGGGTGGTAGCCGTTCCCCTGCCCGTATCATGGTCGCAAGGCGATTTTCCGGAGGAGGGAATGGACACTCGTATTCTTCACTGAAGTAGCAGTAGGGATGATACGCGCGATTGAAATCCAGGTCATAGATTCCCGTTTGGGTATTCGGTAAGTCCAAGTATCTCCCAGCCGGGTATGTTTCGTTTCCGCTGGTCTCATCTCGAAACGGCACGAACAGATGGTCGGAATTGTCGACAGGTAATTCGACCAATGCGGCTAAGTTCATGGATTCACCCTTAAGAACGAACTGCAGTGTACCCACTCGTTGAACCGTTCGAAATTGGCCGGTCGAGGTCGGGATCTCGAAGATCGGCTGTTCGTCTCCAATGGTCAGCTGTGCCGGGACACGATAGCTAGCATCTGGTTCGTAGTAGCGCAACGGCACCATCCAGGCCTGCCGGTCGATCGGAACAATTGAATTAACACCACTAAACTCACGATCCTTAACCTCGCGATCGGTGATGAGTTGATCAAGATAACGGTCTTCGTCAGGTCGTGGAGGACTACAGGCTGCGCTGGCTAGGTTGACTAGCAGACATGCCATGACAACAAGATATCCGGCGATGGGATGGTCCCATTGCCAATTGGTTGGCGACGCCGTTCGTATGGACTGCACACGCATAAGTTAGAATGTATATCCTGCCTGCTGCACTGCCGCATCTGCAAGACTGCGTCTCAGTGCCACTGTATTGACTGGAGACACCTTAAGCAACCTTCGCAATGCCGCTAAATGAGTACGGAGCGTGTCACCCTCAGTCATCGCGGCGACAGCTGCCTTGGCAGCAACATCGACGCGGTTAGCAGCATCGTTTACAAAGAGTGATGCAGTATCCTCGTGTAGTTTTGAGCCAGCTGTCGTTGTAGCCGCAGCACGCTGGGCTCGCAAGACGACGCTCTCGGAGGCGTAGGTGTCCATCAGAATATCTGACACAAATGACAGAACTTCCTGTTGGTCAGTCAGTTTCTCACCATAGTTTTGCATAGCCAGACCCAAGGTTGCCAAACTCACTTTCTTGAACATCGTGACCGCCGCGTGCTGTTTTTCGAGCGGACTCGAATCTGGACTTGAAGTCTGTGTGGGACTAAGGATCTCATCTTGAAGTTCCTTCACTGCAGTCACTAGCGGGAAATGTCCCTGTAGTCCTCGTCTGACGAGCATGCCAGGGATGAGTAGTCTGTTGATTTCATTAGTACCCTCGAAAATACGATTCACGCGGGAGTCACGGTAGTGCCGCTCTGCCGGATAATCTTTGACGAATCCGTTGCCGCCATGAATTTGAACGTTTTCGTCGAGGACGTAGTGCAGATATTCGCTTCCCGTGACTTTCACGATGGAAGATTCAATCGCATATTCTTCTAGTGCAGTGAGCATGGCGTTGTCGTCTGTCGATTCATTGTTGCTCAACATCGCATCGAGCAGTCCAGCAGTTCTGAATACCATGGATTCAATCGCATAGGTCCGGGCGACCATTTCACCTAGTTTGTGTTTGATTGCTCCGAAGTTACAGATGGGTTGTCCGAACTGTTGTCGCTCACTGGCGTATCGAGCCGATTCTCCCAGTGCCAACTTACAACTACCAACGGCTGATGCTCCCAACTTGAAACGACCATAATTAAGAACGTTGAAGGCAACCTTATGGCCCCTGCCGACCTCTCCCAGGAGGTTTGCTGCCGGAACTCTAACGTCTTGAAGAATGACAGGTGTGGTAGATGAGCCGAAAAGGCCCATCTTGTGTTCTTCCGGTCCGCTCGTAACACCATCGAACCCTCGTTCAACGATGAAGGCTGTGAAGTGTTCGCCGTCCACCTTTGCAAATACGATAAACAAGTCGGCAAACCCTCCGTTTGTGATCCACATCTTTTCGCCGTT
>DTWD01000029.1 GCA_012963185.1 Acidobacteriota bacterium | reverse complement strand
TAGATGCGTACCCGTTTATCGCTTCGTCGATGGCGTTGTCGATCAGTTCCCAAACGAGATGATGAAGACCATGAGTCCCGACGCTCCCGATATACATACCCGGGCGTTTTCTGACCGGTTCAAGGCCTTCGAGAACCGTGATGTCTTTCGCTGTATATTTACCCGCCATCACCCGTTCAATTCCGATGGTTCCGGTTAGGTTCCGGAACGTTGTGACATTTAGAGTCGCTCGTGTAGGGAGGCAGTGCAGTGTAGCATGGCTATCGGAGGCTATAATGCCCGCCGAATCATGACTGTATGTGGAGATGGAGACTTCAGGGGAGGCCAGGAACGTGACGAGTGACGACGATCGGGAGAGAGCCGTGCAGTACCTTCAGGCGCTCCAGCAGGTTCTTAAGGAGGCGCCGAACGCGTCAGAAATCACTTCATTGGGTGAGGAGTGTGAGTCACTCATTACGGCGGTGAAGGCATTTCATATGGAGGCAATCCGTTTCCGCATGTACAACATCAGGCGTCAATTAGCGAGCAGTGAACAGGTGGCTCCGGCCGAAGGGATGGAATTATTCGGCAACGCGCAAGATGCTCTCGAGGCGGCCGGCTTTCAGACCAAGTAGCGTCGTGTCTAGATACGTGGTTAATTTTCATCAAGCGATAGAATTTTGACGGGTCGAGGTACCACTCGCGTGAACTGTCCGCGTTGAAGGAGTTCACGTCCTTTCCCTCCGCGACCTACGATTTCGTACTTCGCGCTACTAATCGTTTGTGTAGCACCGCGGTTTGTTTCGACGGTGAGAAGGTCGCGATCATTGCGTGATGCGGCAAAGCCGATTACTCGGTCTGTTCCTTTCTTGATCTTGATCAGTGTTACCCCTTTGCCCGGACCAGAAAGAAAATTGATTTCACGGGTTTTGCATAGAAGCGCTCGTGCCTCACGCGTTGCCACGATGACCGTTTCTGTGCCGGAAACGGCTTGGACGCCAACGACCTCCGCTTCTTGAGATGGTCTTGCATAGCGACGTCCCGAACGCGTGCTTGGTTCGACAAAAGGTTCAAAGCTAAAACGAAGGCTGTACCCGTCGGTTGTGACCGCGATGGCATGCGTTGTCGGTTCAGGTCGACGGGTCGTAGTGCTTATGTTGTTGTTGACACGAGGGTCAAGACTGATTGCAGCGACAACGTGTTCGCCATCCTTGAGTTTAAATAGACGTTGGATCGGTTCGCCGTATCCCGTTGTTGCCGGGACGTCCACAAGGCGACAGCTATACGCGATACCGAAATTTGTAAAAAAGACGGCCGTCGAACGCGTGCTACCAACTACTGCTGTCAGTAAGTCATCGCCTTCACGTAAGCGGGTAGTCGATGGGTCACGCACTTCTTTTTGTCGTTTAATCCAGCCGTCTCGTGAGACAAGTACAACAGCGTCCTCGTCGATAATGAAATCATCCGCGGTGAATTCGACTTCCTCAATCACCTTGCCGATGAGCGTCCGTCTCGGATTGGTTTTGGGGTTGCCGTACGTGCGTCGTACTTCAACGAGTTCATCGCGAACCAGACTCCAGCGACGATCTTCGTTGCGCAGGAGTTCACCAATCTGTCGCGCACGTTTTTTCTTGTCCGTGAGTTCGTTTCGGATGAGCAGTATCTCAAGACGTGCCAGTCGGTAGATTTTCAGTTCAAGAATTGCATCAGTTTGTTCAGCGTCGAGTTCAAAGCGCTTCATGATTGTTTCGGCTGCGTCCGCTTTGCCATCAGATCGTCTAATCAATTTAATAATCGCATCGAGCGCGTCAAACACTTTCGCGAAACCATCGAGAATGTGGATCCTTTTTTTGAGAGTGGTTAATTCGTGCTCAAGTCGCTGGGTAACGACTTGCAGTCGGAAGTTAAGAAAATGCCAGAGCACCTGATGCAGATCGAGGCGCTCAGGACGTCCGACATCTGGTTGCTCAGTTGGGACTAAGCATGTCAAGTTGACTGGGAAGGTCGACTGCAATGGGGTGTGCTTGAACAGGTACGCCATTACCATTCGCTCGTCGGTATCCACCTTGAGTTCG
>DTWD01000028.1 GCA_012963185.1 Acidobacteriota bacterium | reverse complement strand
GAATTGTCAGAATCGGTGCTGGCTAGAGTTTCGGTAACTAACCGGCGTCCGTCACGGATCAATTCTTCGAGGCGGTTGTTACTGACAGATACTCCAAAGTACTGTGTGGCTACGTCTTCCAACTGGTGTGCTTCGTCGATGATGGCGAATGAGCAGGTTGGAATGACTTCACCGTACGCGCTTTGCCGAACTGCTGCATCCGCACATAGTAGATGATGATTCACAATTATAATGTCTGATTCCAGAGCTTGCTGTCGCATCTTAGTGACGTAGCACTCTTGGAATTCTGGGCATTCTGTACCGATACAGTTTTCTGACGTTGCGGCAATATCGCCCCAGGCCGAAAAATCGTCGGGAAGATCCTCAATCTCAGCTCGGTCTCCAGTAGTCGTTTGGTCCGCCCACTGCGTTAACTGCTCAAGGTGGGTTTGTTCAACTAGGGGGAGCGTGGAGATTTCGTTTTTGAGCGCCGCGAAACGATGCAGGCAGAGGTAGTTGTTTCGTCCTTTCATGTACGTTGCACGAACATCAATATCAAGGGCGTCACGAAGGGCTGGTAGGTCTTTGTAGTAAATCTGGTCCTGTAGATTTTTTGTTCCTGTAGAAATAAGAACTTGTTGCTTGCTTAGAATGGCCGGTACTAGATAGGCAAGAGTTTTCCCGGTTCCGGTTCCGGCTTCCGCTAGAAGCATTCCGCCATCGACAAGAATACGAGCCGTTGCTTCGGCCATTTTACGCTGCCCCGGGCGCGCTTCAAAAGCAGGCATTGCTTTTGAAACTGCACCGTTATCGGATAGTGCCGAAGCCACCTGATCCGATAAATCTATTGGGTGACTGGCGTCTGGTACAGTGGGAACTTCTGACACAGCGTTTCGATTTCGTCTCGTACTGCGTGCGCGACGCTATCATCCTCCGGAGCGCTAAGAACGCGACCAATTAGATCCGCAACGATGTCCATTTCAGGCTCAGTCATGCCCCGCGTAGTGAGCGCAGGTGTGCCAAGTCTGATGCCGCTCGCAACCATCGGAGGTTGTTCGTCAAATGGGATAGCGTTTTTGTTGACGGTGATGCCGGCACGCCCTAAGGCATCTTCGGATATTGTTCCTGTAAGACCCTTTGAAAATACATCGACGAGTAGGAGGTGGTTATCGGTACCGCCACTAACGATTCGATACCCCTGCGCAGTCAGACCGTCAGCTAATCGACGTGCGTTATGGATCACTTGTTCTTGATAATCGACGAATGCCGTTTCCGATGCCTCTTTAAAACAAACCGCTTTGGCCGCAATGACATGCATGAGCGGACCTCCCTGTATGCCAGGAAAGAGCGACCGATTTACCGCCTTACGGTGTGCCTCACGGCACAAGATCAGTCCTCCACGTGGTCCTCGCAAGGTCTTGTGCGTTGTCGTCGTTACGATATCGGAATGTGGGACCGGACTGGGATGTAATCCCGCAGCGACGAGACCTGCGATATGAGCCATGTCGGTAATCATGACCGCACCGACTTCGTGGGCAACGCCTGCGATTCGTTCGAAGTCGATCACTCTAGGATATGCGCTCGCACCTACCATGATTAGCTGTGGTCGATGTTCGCGAGCGCTTTTTTCGAGTTCGTCGTAATCAATAAGTTCGTCGTCTCGACGAACACCGTAGGGTACGATGTTGTACAGCTGCCCTGAAAAGTTTAGTGGGTGGCCATGAGTTAAGTGTCCACCATGTGCGAGGTCCATTCCTAGCACCGTGTCACCCGGCTTAATGAGTGCGAAGTACGAGGCCATATTTGCCTGAGCACCCGAATGGGGTTGCACATTTGCGTGCTCGGCTCCAAATAGTGTTTTGGCTCGGTCGATGGCAAGTGATTCGGCCACATCGACAACTTCACAGCCTCCGTAATAGCGTCGACCAGGGTACCCCTCGGCGTATTTATTCGTTAGCGCCGACCCCATGGCTTCTAGTACGGCCTGACTTACGAAATTTTCCGAGGCTATGAGCTCAAGGCCTGAGTTCTGCCGCGTGATTTCTTGGTTGATAGTTTCGGCGATGCCGGGGTCTACCTGCTGCAACGAGGCCAAGCGATCCGTATTCGCTGGTGACAGGTTGCCATCAAGAATATTTGTCAAGAGCCTCCTTTCGCTTGCCGCTCAATGTCTGTGATTCGTTCGACACGGCGTTGATGTCGACCGCCTGCGAAGGAGGTTTCGAGAAAAACGTTCACGATACTG
>DTWD01000027.1 GCA_012963185.1 Acidobacteriota bacterium | reverse complement strand
GCCGACCGGCAACACCAGTAACACTTGGCTCAACACCATCACGAACTGAACTCACGAAATCTAAGAGCTCGCATTCGAGTGGCTCAACCGGCTCCACTTCGATTGGCCCACCTTCAACGGAAGGGCTTCCATTATTACTTCTGCAAACCTTCCAGGCTTCCACCTGTTGCTCCGCGTAATCAACGGTAACTAACGCATGCGGCTGAAAGACACGCAGCTTCCTAACCTGTTCACGACTGATCCGACTAGCCGTGAGATTCGCAATACAACCGCTTTCAAACCTTAGACGGGCATTCGCAATATCAATGCGATCAGTTAACACCGGGATCCCTACCGCTTCAAGAGATACTGGCTCCGATCCGACAAGCGACAGCACAATGTCAAGATCATGAATCATGACATCAAACACCACATCAATATCGAGGCTACGGGACTGAAAAGTTGAAAGTCGGTGTACCTCGATGAATCCAGGTGCGAAGATCAGCTTTCTTGCGGCCACCACTGCCGGGTTATGTCGTTCAGTGTGACCAACTGCCAAAGTAGCACCAGACGTTGCAGCTGATCGGAGAAGTACGTCTGCCTCTGCGGATGATGAGGCAATCGGCTTCTCGACTAACACCGATACTCCAGCCTCTAGTAAAGGCACGGCAACTGAAAGATGGTCTTGAGTTGGCACCGCGACTACGACACCATCCACGTTGGGAAGCACACTCCGGATGTCCGCAATAACGTCCGTTCCGTATTCCGAAGAAACACTTCGCACTCGATCCACATCAACATCGACCACACCAACAAGGTCAACATTATCTATGGCGCTCAGAATTCTCGCATGTTGTCGCCCTAGGTGACCGACACCAATTACTACTGCTCGAAATGCAGATTCCATTATTCAGAACCTGTCTTTCCCCGGGCCCAGAGAGCGCCCCACGATTGCGATATCGGCCTGATTCGCGGCGTCAAATACCTGACTTCCGTCAAGGATGAGCGTTCGGCCAGCATCAATTGAAAGAGTAGCGGCCCGAGCCTCACGTAAAGTCTTTATCGTCGGCAGACCGATAACTGGTACATCAAATCGCATATCCTGCTCTGGTTTCGCAACTTTGATGACCGTTACACCTGGTCCAGCCAATCGAGATGCTCGCATAATCACTTCATCTGTGCCTTCCATTGCCTCAACGGCCACAATGGCTCGATCCTTAACAACGACCGTCTGACCAATGTCCAAGCCCGCAATTACATCAGCTATTCCATAGCCGAACTGTAAATCGTTCTGTTCATCAATAGTCGGACGTCGCGACGTTAAGTAGCCTTCCCGAGCAAGTAATGGCTCCAGAAACAGCGTCGAGTCAATCAAGTCGATGCCATTATCTTGCAAGACATCGACCACAGCAGAAATGATCGCATCAGTATTTTTCGTCGCTGCTTTTCGAAGAACAGACAATGCCGTGAGATCAGGAGCCACAGAAAATAATTTATTGTGTTTGACTTGACCGGCCATTAAGGCCTGCCTAATTCCCGCATCTTTAAGAATCGCAATGCAACGCCCGACCTGTCCCAACGACACCCAATGAACTTCAGATGGTCGACCGAGAGCCGCTATCGTCTCTATTTCTGGATACGCTTCATCGTTTATAGCAACGACGGTGACGTCGTGCCCCAAACTCTTCGCGGCTTCCAG
>DTWD01000026.1 GCA_012963185.1 Acidobacteriota bacterium | reverse complement strand
TAAACCGCATAGGGAGACGAAATAGGCCAGTAGCTCAATTGGTAGAGCACCGGTCTCCAAAACCGGGGGCTGGGGGTTCGAGTCCCTCCTGGCCTGCCAGTATCGTGAAGTAATTCGACATAGAGGTCGAGCGACACGTGGTCGTGTCGATGTTTTTGGAGAAGGTTTATTGTGAAGTCGGCGATGATTGAAAGCACGCGTGATGTTTCAGCTAGCGGGGTTTTAAGCTGGTATGGGCGAACGCGGACTTTTCTTGCTCAGGTTCGTAATGAAGTGGATCGCGTTACCTGGCCGACATGGAAGGAAGTTCAAGCCACGACGTTTGTGGTCATTCTGTTTGCGCTCGCGGCTGGGCTTTATCTGTGGGGGATTGACCTTGTCATTGATCGGTTGGCTCGCGGATTATTTACGATGTTTGGTGGGTCATGACGGAAGTCATTACGAAGCAGTGGTACATCGTTCACACGTACTCCGGATTTGAGAAGAAAGTATCCGAGTCTCTGGAACAGCGCGTTCAGGCGTATGGGTTACAGGACGAGATAGGTGAGGTTCTTATCCCAACAGAGGATGTTATTGAGATGCGGAGAGGGAAAAAAGTTGTTACGTCGAAGCGATTTTTTCCCGGCTACATTCTGGTTGAGATGAATATGTCGGACAATGGGTGGCATGTTGTTAAGAACACGCCTAAGGTGACTGGGTTTGTAGGGGCAGGCGCAAAACCGACGCCGCTTACGCGAGAGGAAGTTGACCAGATTCTTCATCAAGTAACGGTTGCAGCAGAAAAACCGAAGCCAAAGTACACCTTTGATAAAGGTGACCAGGTACGTATTAATGAAGGTCCGTTTACGAGCTTTAACGGTGTTGTTGATGATGTGAATATCGACCGCAATACACTGAAGGTGATGGTTACGATTTTTGGACGTTCCACACCTGTGCAGCTCGATTTCTTGCAGGTCGAAAAACTATAGGGATTACCGGTGGCAAAGAAAGAAATCGGACAGATCAAGATTCAGATCGCAGCTGGCAAAGCAACTCCTGCACCGCCCGTAGGGACCGCTTTAGGTCCTCACGGTATTAATATTATGGATTTTTGTAAAGCATTTAATGCCAAAACGGCTGGGCAAGAAGGATTAATTATTCCAGCGGTCGTGACAATTTATGCTGACCGGTCTTACAGCTTTATTACCAAGACTCCACCGGCGGCCGTGTTGCTGAAGCGTGCTGCGAACATTGCGAAAGGTTCTGGTGAACCGAACAAGAATCAGGTGGGGAAGGTGACGAGGAAGCAGGTCGAAGAGATTGCGAAGACGAAAATGCCTGATTTGAATGCAAATTCAATGGATATGGCGGTCAATATTATTGCCGGCACAGCACGTGCCATGGGGCTGGAGGTAGAAGGGTAAGTAGCTCCTGTGAGCTAGGTAAATCATGTCCAAGACTGGAAAGCAATTCGCCGCGGCTAAAGTAAAGGTTGAAGACAGGTTCTATTTGATCGAAGAAGCCGTTTCGCTTCTGCAGAGTCTGAAATTCGCTAAGTTCGATGAGACGGTAGAGTTGACGATGCGCCTAGGTGTGAATCCGAAGCATGCCGACCAGATGGTTCGTGGGACTGTTGTCCTGCCGCATGGACTGGGACGTAGCAAGAAAGTGCTCGTGATTGCCAGCCGGGATAAACAGAAGGAAGCACAGGATGCAGGTGCAGATAATGTTGGTGGCGAAGAGCTTGTTCAAAAGATTCAGGGTGGCTGGATGGATTTTGAGGCAATTGTTGCGACCCCGGATATGATGCGTGAGGTTGGAAAACTTGGACGAATACTCGGCCCGCGTGGCTTGATGCCTAATCCAAAGACCGGGACCGTGACGGTTGATGTTGCTAAGGCGGTTGAAGAGATTAAGGCTGGTAAGGTTGAGTACCGAGTTGATAAAGCCGGTGTGATTCACGCCCCAATAGGAAAAACATCTTTTGATACGCAAAAGTTGATCGATAACGCGAATGCGCTGGCAGCCAGTGTGCTGAAGGCAAAACCAGTGGTCACGAAAGGTAAGTATGTTAAAGGTGTCCATCTGTCATCGACAATGGGGCCTGGTATCCGGATAGACACGGTGAGCGTTGAGGCAGGGGCGAAGGCGTAGGGATGGCGATCACTAGAGAACAAAAAACCGAGCAGCTTCGCAATCTAAAGTCTGAGTTTAGCGCTACAGAGAGTGTGATTCTGCTCGACTACAAGGGCCTTGATGTTCCGCAAGTCACCGAACTTCGCCGAAAGGTTAGGGATGCACAAGCTAGCTATCGCGTTGTCAAGAATTCACTTGCCAAGCGAGCTGTCAAAGGGACTCCTTTTGAATCACTGGATAACCACTTTGTAGGGACAACCGCGGTTGCTTATAGCAGTGACGACCCGGTGGCGCTGGCGAAAGCACTCGTTGATTTCGCTAAAACCACACCGGCATTAACTGTTAAGGTCGCTGTTGTCCAAGGGCAGGAAATTGAAGCCAAAGGTGTGGCTGGTCTGGCGACGCTTCCTGGGAAGCCTGAACTTCAAGCGACACTATTAATGGTGCTTCAAGCTCCGATGACGCAGCTGGTTCAGGTTCTAAATGCGGTGCCTCGAGATTTTATGGGTGTTTTGGGTCAGATTGAGAAAAAGAAGTCGGAGGAGGAAGGCTGAGCAATGGCTGAAGTAACTCAAGATCAGGTAGTGGACTACATTAAAGGAATGTCGGTACTCGAGTTGTCTGAACTCGTGAAGAAGCTCGAGGATGAACTCGGAGTGTCGGCAGCGGTAGCGATACCAGTGGCAGTTGCGGGAGCGGTTGCTCCGGGGGCTGCCGGTGGTGGAGCGGCAGAGGAACAAACCGAATTTACCGTTAATTTGACTGATATCGGAGCAAAAAAGATCAACGTGATCAAAGCTGTTCGTGAAGTCACCAGTCTCGGTCTCAAGGAGGCGAAAGACCTCGTTGAGAGTGCACCGGCGGCTATTAAGGAAGGTATTCCTAAGGACGAAGCCGAGGCCCTGGTGAAGAAGTTTGAAGGAGTTGGCGCCAAGGTGGAAATCAAGTAAGTCGAAATCTACTAAAGCAATATCTAAGCGTGCCGGTGTGGGGTGTGCTTGATATACACCGTCTGTCCGAAGGGATCCGGACAGACATGATGGTACTTAGGCATCTAAATGGTGCTTAGGCATCGAATTGTTTTTAATTTCTAGTTGTTGCCACTCGGTTCTTTCCCTGATCGAAGTAGAGGAACTCAACCGTGCACCAAATCCTACCTAAAAACGTTTATCGAGAACGCATCGATTTTTCAAAGATTTTTACCACCGTTCCGATTCCAGACCTCATCGAAATTCAGCGGAAGTCGTATGGACGTTTTCTCCAAATGAATTCGATGCCTGACGAGCGAGATGACGCCGGTCTTCAATCCGTCTTTAAGTCAGTTTTCCCGATCAGTGATTTTCGTGAGAACTCATCACTTGAGTTTATCGGTTACGCGGTCGGTAACTGGGAACCGGTAGCTGATGTTCCAGGGATCCAATATCACGTCGTCCGTGAAGTGGATGGGAAACGGTTTGGCCTCAAGCTCAAGTATGACGTTACAGAATGTCAAGAGCGAGGGATGACCTTTGCGGTCCAGCTTAAAGTCACGATACGGCTCGTAGTCTGGAATAAAGACCCAGAGACTGGCGTTAAGACGATCCGGGATATCAAGGAACAAGAAGTTTACTTTGGGGACATTCCTTTGATGACCGATAACGGTACCTTCATCATCAACGGTACCGAACGAGTCATCGTTTCACAACTGCATCGATCTCCTGGTGCGTTTTTTCATTCCGAAGACAAGTCGTCATTTGTGGCACAAATCATTCCATATCGTGGCTCGTGGGGGGAATTTGAGTACGACGCCAAGAACTTGCTTTATGTTCGGATTGACCGAAAGAGAAAGTTCCTCGCGACGGTGTTTTTGCGTGCACTGGGTTTGCAGTCTGCGGATGAGATAATCCGAGCTTTTTATGTCGTTGAGCGTATTGCGACCAATGGGACAGCGCTTGAGTGGAGTTTGAGCGATAGCCTGAAAGGGAAGAAAGTTGGTTTAGATATCGAGGTTCCTGGTACTGACCTCGTGGTCAAGAAAGACAAGAAGTTGACGCGTGCTGCAATCGACGGTCTTAGGCAGGCAGGAGTTGAGACGGTTGAGGTCGTAGAGTCAGAACTCGAAGGTGCCTTTACGGTTACGGATATCGTGGACCCCGAGACGGGAGAGGTAATTCTCGAAGCAAACGAGGAAATCACACCACGCATTGTTCTGATGGCTCAGGAGAAGAAAGTTGAAGCCATAGAAGTCTTCTTTCCTGAGAAGGATGAGGTTGGGCCCGTCCTATCAACGACACTGAAGAAGGATGCTTCGCGGACGCCTGAGGAAGCACTGATTGAAATTTATCGACGTTTAAGGCCCGGGGACCCTCCGACTTTAGATAGTTCGCGCTCCTTGTTTGAGGGCATGTTTTTTAATGCTCAGAAATACGATTTTTCTCGCGTGGGTCGACTCAAACTTAATACCAAGCTTGGCCTCGAAACGTCACTGGATGAAAAAGTTCTAAATCCTCAGGATTTCTACGAAGTTATTAGGTTTCTCCTTAAATTACGTGGAAATCCGTCAGCCGTTGATGACATCGATCATTTGGGTAACCGTCGGGTTCGGTCGGTTGGGGAATTACTTGAGAACCAATTTAGAGTCGGCTTGGTTCGGATGGAGCGGGCTATTAAAGAAAAGATGTCCGTCTATCAGGAAATGGCGACGGCCATGCCTCATGATCTCATCAATGCGAAGCCAGTCATGGCTGCGATTCGTGAGTTTTTCGGGTCATCGCAACTCTCACAATTTATGGACCAAACCAATCCTCTTTCAGAGATCACACATAAGCGGCGGTTGTCAGCTCTTGGGCCTGGTGGCCTTTCTCGTGAACGTGCCGGTTTTGAGGTGAGAGATGTTCATCCAACGCATTACGGCCGAATCTGTCCGATTGAAACGCCAGAAGGGCCAAATATTGGCCTGATTTCCTCGTTGTCTTGCTACGCGAGAATTAACGAATTTGGATTTATTGAATCCCCTTACCGCAAGGTTAAGGACGGTCGAGCCGTTGATTTCGTTTGTATTACTGATGCTGGTGGAACGAAATATCAAGTTGGTGACATTGTCGAAATGGCAGAGGTTCAAAGTGAGAATGCCAGCCTGAGTCGAAAGAAACGCGCTGCTGAATTTGAACCGCATTCTTTCTATCTCTCGGCATGGGAAGAGGATCGCTATGTCATCGCTCAGGCGAATGCTCGCCTTGATGAGGACGGTAATTTAATTGATGACCGTATCAGTTCGAGGCAAGCGGGCAATTTTATTCTTTCGCCGCGTGAAAATATTCAATTTATTGATGTCTCTCCAAAGCAATTGGTGTCTGTTGCTGCGTCGTTAATACCGTTTCTAGAAAACGATGATGCGAATCGAGCGCTCATGGGATCGAACATGCAGCGACAAGCAGTGCCTCTGTTACAGGCTCGAGCGCCATTCGTTGGAACTGGAATGGAATACATTACGGCTCGAGATTCAGGAGCAGTGGTAACAGCGAAACGCGGTGGTAGCGTGGATTATGTTGATTCACGACGGATCGTAGTGCGAGTCGACAGTGAGCATGCTGAAAGTCCTGACCTTTCGAATCAGCTAGTAGGTGCTGATATCTACAACATGACGAAGTTCCGTCGATCCAATCAGAACACTTGTATCAATCAAAGGCCTATTGTGCGAGTCGGTCAAAAAGTTGAGACCGGTCAGGTGCTTGCTGACGGACCCTGTACCGAATTGGGCGAGCTGGCTCTCGGTCGTAACGTTCTGGTGGCGTTCATGCCCTGGCGTGGTTACAACTTTGAAGATGCGATCTTGGTTTCCGAGCGGATGGTTCGAGATGATTACTACACCTCGATTCACATTGAAGAGTTCGAGATTGAATCTCGTGACACGAAGCTTGGCCCGGAGGACATCACGAGGGATATACCTAATGTCTCAGAAGGATTTCTTAATGACCTCGATGAAAGCGGCATCATTCGCATAGGTGCGTACGTTAAACCTTCAGACATTCTTGTCGGCAAAGTTACTCCAAAAGGTGAGACGCAGTTAACGCCGGAGGAGAAACTTCTTCGGGCGATTTTCGGTGAAAAGGCAGGTGACGTTCGCGATGCTTCGTTGCTCTGTCCGCCTGGAATTGAGGGGATCGTTGTAGCCGTTAAGATTTTCTCCCGTAAGGGTATCGACAAGGACGATCGGGCCAAGGCGATTGAATCCGAAGATCTTGAGATACTAGAAAGAAATCTCGAAGATGAGATTCGTATTTTGCATGATGAGGTTAAGAAACGATTGGTGCCGATGCTTAGTGGGCAGTCGTTGGCTGCTGATCTTCATAATGACGTTGGTTCGGAGCGTTTGCTTGAACAAGGTGCGGTGCTAAGTGCAGACACAATTGCCGCGCTTTCCTATTCTGACCTTGAGCGTGCACGTATCAAGACGGGCGATTCAAATCTAGAGAATGAGCTTAAGGAGATCGAAGACAGTACGGACCGACAGGTAGAACTCATTCGACAGCTGTTTGAGGAAAAGAAGGAAAAAATTCTTCGGGGTGATGAACTGCCTCCGGGAGTTATCAAACTCGTCAAGGTGTTTGTTGCCATGAAGCGGAAATTATCTGTTGGCGACAAAATGGCTGGACGGCATGGTAATAAAGGTGTCATTGCTCGTATTTTGCCTGAAGAAGACATGCCGCATTTGCCTGACGGCACCCCTGTTGAAATTGTGCTTAATCCGTTGGGTGTGCCCTCGCGGATGAACGTAGGCCAGATTCTTGAGACGCATCTTGGCTGGGCTGCGCAGGCGCTCGGTCTCTACTTTGCGTCACCGGTATTTGATGGTGCGCGTGAGATTGAGATAAAAAAATGGCTC
>DTWD01000025.1 GCA_012963185.1 Acidobacteriota bacterium | reverse complement strand
CATGCAAGGTCGCTACACGCGCTTCCTCTCCGACGGACTGCCGCTCTACGGCAATCAGCCAAGTGGTCTTGGATTACTCCAGATTCCGCCGATGGACCTCGGCCAAGTCGAGGTTATCAAAGGAGTCGCGTCCGCATTGTATGGAGCAGGTGCAATGGGAGGTGTCGTGAACCTCCTGTCCAGACGACCTGGCAAAGAACCTGAACGAGAGTTTCTCATCAATCAGTCAACGGGAAGCGCGACTGACGGCGTGTTGTGGTTGTCCTCGCCACTATCTGAATCGTGGGGAGTCACCTTCCTGGGTGGTGGTCATCGACAAAATCAGACCGACGGCGACGGTGACGGTTGGTCCGATTTGACGCACTACGAACGGGCCGTCGCGAGACCACGCTTTTATTGGAACGACGACGAAGGCCAGTCCTTGTTTGTAACAATCGGTACAACAGTCGAAAACCGATCCGGCGGCACACAACCGAACGCGCCCCTACCTGAAACTATGTCGCCGTATCGTGAGTCGCTCGACACGAGACGATTTGATGTCGGAGCACTGTGGCAGACAGTGCGTGGACGATCCATTGTGACGGCACGTGGCACCGTGGCGAGACAGTCCCACGATCATCTGTTCGGCGAAATCGTTGAGCGAGATCGCCACGATACCGGCTTCGCCGAAGTCACACTGCGTAGTTCGACCGGGCGGCATACTTGGGTCAGTGGTGTGGCCGCCGAACAAGATGCGTACACCGCAACAGACCTGCCACAGTTCTCCTATGCATTCACAACACCGGGCGTGTTTATCCAAGACGATATTGATGTGCGACCATGGTTGGCACTCTCGTTAAGTGGACGACTGGACCATCACAGCGAGTACGGTTGGTTTTTTAGCCCCCGCGTATCGTCACTCTTTCGATCTGGCAATTGGTCCACTCGGCTATCGGCCGGAACCGGGTTCTTTGGAACTACACTGCTCACTGAGGAAACAGAAGTAGCAGGTCTGACACGACTCACGCTCGATGGTTCGTTGCGCGCGGAACGTGGCCGTAGCGCATCCATTGACGTCACACGTACCCACGGTCCATTCGCGCTGACTACAATCTTTTTCCGATCACATATAGCAGACCCGGTTCACGTCGAGCGGTCGACGTACACGCTTCGTCACCTTCTAGAACCGACGACCAATACTGGGATGGAACTTCTCGGTACATTCAGACAGGCACCGTTTGCCATCACAACGACTTACACCTACGTGCAGGCACGCGAATCGGTCGACGGAGTTCGCAATGATGTCGCGCACACGCCCCGCCATAGCTTTGGCATCGTCGGTATGGTCGAAAACGAAAACGGTCGACTCGGCATAGAGGTGTACTACACTGGCCGCCAACGGCTCGAAGCCAATCCGTATCGCGACATTAGCAAACCGTACGTCGTCCTTGGCGTATTGGCCGAAAGACGCGTCGGACCGTTGCGACTCTTCATCAATGGGGAAAACCTGACCGGAGTGCGTCAGACCCGATGGGACCCGATTCTGCGTCCAGACCGAGCCATCGACGGCCGATGGACTGTCGACGCATGGGCACCACTTGATGGGCGCGTGATTAACGGTGGTGTACGGTTTCAGTTTTAAAAATTCTGGCGTGGTTCTAAATTATTCTAGAAGAAGCGAATCGAATAACTAACCTTAATGCCACGATCAATCTGAGGAATGAAATTCTTATTTCTAGCGGAATGGCAATTTGGCACACACCCCAATAACAAAGTTGTGATCAGAGTTTCCCTGTATCCGCGAACTGCTCAATGCGGCTAAGGTAAGGAGTAATGTCAAGTTGTTGCTCTTGTAACCAGCGGTCAGAATAGTACGTGTCCGTATATCTTTCGCCATCATCGCAAAGAAGCGTGACGATGCTGCCCGGCGTTTTGGATTGAATCATCTGACTAATGAGTTTAAAGACGGCGAAAACATTAGTACCTGTAGACCCACCGACTTTCTTCCCCAGCAACCGTTCGATGAACCGCAAACCCGCGATGCTCGCCGCATCAGGAACACGCATTACATCGTCAATAACATCTCTGATAAATGACGGCTCTACGCGCGGGCGACCAATACCTTCGATGCGGCCACTCATCCCTGAAGTTAACGTCTCGTCTCCAGTGCGAAAGTAATCGAAAAAGACCGATCGTTCTGGATCTGCGACGATTAGTTCCGGACGACAACCATCAAGTAAAAAATATCGAATATACCGCCCAATCGTGGCACTCGTACCCCCTGTACCCGCACCAACAACGATGTACCGTGGCACTGAATATTTTTCATGAATAAGTTGTTGAAAAATACTTTCTGCAATGTTGTTATTGCCTCGCCAATCCGTAGCTTGTTCAGCTCGTACGAATTGGTCCATGTAATACCCGTCCAAGTCATTACTCAATTTAATGGCACAGTCATAAATGTCTGCTGCGGAGGTCCGGGTAATTTGACCGCCGAGAAACTCAATTTCCTTAATCTTGTTAGGCGAGATGTCCTCGGGAACAACTGCAATAAAGGGCAATCCTAATAAACGACAAAAATACGCTTCGGAAACTGCCGTGGATCCGGATGAGGCTTCAATGATGGGTTGGTCTCGTCTAATCCACCCACTACACAGACCGTGCAAAAACAGTGACCGTGCAAGCCGATGTTTCAGGCTTCGTGTGGGATGAGTTGATTCATCCTTGAAATAAAGATGAATATCGTGCTGTTCAAGAATAGGAAGCGAACATTTCAGTAAATGAGTGTCGGATGACCTCGCATAGTCCGCTCTGATTTCCTTTACCGCCCATCGGATCCATGCAGTATCGCCTTTCGAAAATGCACGTTTCAAAGGTCTAGCTCAGGAGTTCCCGCACGCGATCTTTGGGTCGACCAATAATGGCAGTGT
>DTWD01000024.1 GCA_012963185.1 Acidobacteriota bacterium | reverse complement strand
GGGCCTAGGGCCCGCTAGCCCCTCAAGCTAGTGCGTCTGCCAGTTCCGCCACTTCCGCGATCCGGGTGAGTGTAGAGGTTTGCTTGGCTCGACTCGGCTATTCCGGAGTCTGCTCTGATGTTTCGCCAGCCGGTACAGTTTGTTCGACAGCACTTGACTCTGGGGCATCTACTCCAGAGACAACCGACCCAGGTCCGCGTTGACCAATAAGCGCCAGTGCAAGCGCGCCAACCATAAACAGGATGCCGAGAACCGTTGTTGCACGGGTGAGGACTGTCGCCCCAGTACGTGCTCCAAACGCTGCTTGGCTGCCACTACCTCCAAAGGCCGCTGCAATATCCCCGCCTTTACCTTGTTGAAGTAGGACGACTACAAGCAACAGGAGGCAAACCACCACGTATACGCCAGAGAGCAGTGTGCTCAACATAGTCGTTAAGTATAGCCGGTTGGTTCTTGCTAGCTAGGTGTTTTGCATGCTTTTCGTGACGATATCGGCGAAGCTTTGCGGGTCGAGGCTCGCTCCGCCAACCAGTGCACCGTCAACGTCTGTTTGGGCTGCGAGTTCAGCCGCGTTTGCTGGTTTGACACTCCCGCCGTATAGCAGGCGGCATTGATTTGACGTATCGGTATTTGTCAGCATAGCAAGGTGGTTTCGTATATGGCGGTGCGCGTCTTGGGCCTGTTCTGGGCTTGCCGTGCGACCAGTTCCGATTGCCCACACGGGCTCATACGCCACGATCAGACTTGCGACCGCCTCTTCTGAGAGCCCTTTCAATCCTTTGGTCAGTTGGTTGGCAAGCACTGCATGTGTCCGTTCTGCTTCACGTTCTTCGAGCGTCTCTCCAATACACACAATTGGTCTGAGTCCTGCGTCAAGACTCGCTTGGATTTTAAAGTTAATCACAGCGTCGGTTTCACCATACAAATGACGACGTTCTGAGTGGCCGATAATGACGTGACTCGCACCCGCTTCTTTGAGCATGTCGACACTTAGCTCGCCAGTAAAGGCACCATGGTTTTCTTCATGGACGTTCTGAGCAGAGGTGACTACGTTGCTGCCTCTGCAGGCCGAGGACACCGCTGCTAATGCCGTAAATGGTGGCGCGATCACGATGACCACATTGGTGACCGATGCAATTTGTGGTAGGAAAACTTCTGTAAAGGTCACTGCCTCACGGATTGTTTTATGCATTTTCCAGTTTGCGGCGAAAATAGGTGTACGGGTCATAACGGTGTCCTAAGAGTTTGGTAGAGCCGCGACGGCGGGTAGCGCTCGGCCGCCAAGAAATTCCAGCGATGCGCCTCCACCGGTTGAAATATGGGTAATCTGATGGGCAACACCCGTCTGACTGACGGCGGAGACGGAGTCACCACCGCCGACGACCGTTGTTCCATTTGAAGCTGCCACCGCCATTGCGACAGCTAATGTTCCACTACTGAACGGAGAAATTTCGAATATCCCCATGGGCCCATTCCAGACAACGGTAGCTGATTCTTTAATGATATTGGCGTAAGTCTGTTGGGTTTTCGGGCCTATGTCGACGCCGAGTCGGTCGCCTATGTCCGTAGCTTCAACGTCAAGATTTTCATGCGATGCATCAGCTTGCAGTGCTGTCGTAACCAGGTGGTCGCACGGAAGAACCAGCTTAACCCGGTGGATTTTTGCTTCCTGTTCAATTTCTCGAGTTGCGTTGACGAGGTCTGGTTCGACAAGAGACCGACCAGTCGAAAGCCCTCGAGCCTTAAAGAAGGTGTAAGACATCGCTCCGCCAACCAGCAAGGTATCGACTCGCGGCAAGAGATTCTTAATCACTTCAAGCTTGTCCGATACTTTTGATCCGCCCAGAATGGCAGTAAATGGTCGTGTCGGGTTGTCGAGTAAAGCGCCCAGGTGCTTAAGTTCGCGTGCTAGCAGTAGGCCAGCGGCTGCATCAGTGACATAAGGCACGATTCCTGTTGTCGACGCATGCGCGCGATGTGCTGACCCAAAAGCATCGTTAACGTAACAATCTGCGAGGCTTGCGAGAGAGGCTGAAAATATAGGGTCATTGTCCTCTTCTTCTTTGTGAAACCGTAAATTTTCAAGAAGGGTCACACCGTTCTGCCCAGAATGTTCTATTGTTTGAACAGCGTCAGGACCTACGCAATCAGTTGCGAAAGCAACCGGTTGACCTAAAAGTTCACTCAGTCGAATTGCGACCGGCTTGAGACTGAATTCTCGTCTCCGCTCTCCTTTAGGCCGACCAAGATGTGAGGCGAGTACTAATGATGCACCTTGCTCCAATGCATACTGGAGAGTTGGAAGTGCCGAACGAATTCGTGTGTCATCACTGATTTGTCCAGCGATTAATGGCACGTTGAAGTCGACGCGAACAAAGAGTCGCTTGTCTTTAACGTTCAGGTCGTAAATTGAGCGTTTTGGCACGTTTCCGCTAACTAAAATCCTTTGGCGGCAATCATATTGACCAAATCAACACAGCGTGACGAGTATCCCCACTCGTTGTCATACCACGACAGTACCTTAATAAAGTTACCATCCATCACTTTTGT
>DTWD01000023.1 GCA_012963185.1 Acidobacteriota bacterium | reverse complement strand
CAATCTCGATACGCCGGCTCCGTTCGGGCCTTACGATGGAAGAGGGTTTCATGAACGCCTCCCTCAATGGAATCCGTGTCCTCGACGTGACCCAGGTAATGGCCGGTCCGTTTTGTGCAATGTTACTTTGCGACATGGGGGCTGATGTAATCAAGGTCGAAGCGCCTTACGGCGATTCCTCCCGGCGAATGGCTGGCGGTTCCGGTAATGACAGCGTGGCATTTAATGCGGTAAATAGAGGCAAGCGCGGGATAGTGGTCGATCTTAAAACAAAATCGGGGGCTGAAATCCTCCGACATTTGTCTGAATCAGCGGATGTCTTAATTGAAAACTATCGGCCGGGTGTGATGGCCAAGCTTGGCCTGAGCTACGACGGGCTCAAGGAAATCAATCCGCGACTGATCTATGCGTCTATTTCGGGTTATGGGCAGACCGGCCCGGCGGCCGGGAAAGGTGGGTTTGATCTGGTCGCCCAGGGGGTCTCAGGACTGATGTCAGTGACGGGAGAACCAGGGCGGGCGCCGATAAAGGCGGGTATTCCCGTTACAGATCTTGGTGCAGGTCTGTTCGCCGTTTGTGGAATCTTGGCGGCCTTGCAGTATCGGGAGCGGACCGGACGTGGACAACAGATTGATGCCGCGTTAGTGGACGCGGGTCTCGCGCTGTCGGTGTGGGAAACAACCGAATTGTTTTCGCGCGGAACCGTGCCAGGTCCACTTGGTTCTGCGCATCGGATGAGCGCGCCATATCAGGCCATTCGCTGCGCAGACGGTTACATCACGCTCGGAGCCGCGAATGATCGATTGTTTGGGCGCTTGGCGACCTTGCTGGGCCACCCGGAATGGTGTGATGATCCCCGGTTTTCCAGTGACGGCCAACGGGTTGGCAATCGAACGGCGTTAGCGGAAGAGATTGAATCGGTGACGGGCCGTGAGTCACGGTCGCATTGGTTGAAGGCATTGGAAGCACAAGATATTCCTTGTGGTCCAATCAATAACTATGAGCAAGCCATCAACGACCCGCATATTCAAGCACGAGACATGGTGGTAGAAACGGATCATCCGACGCTCGGCCGGATTAAGACACTTGGTACGCCGATTAAGATGTCCGAAACGCCGCTTACGCCAGGACGCCCGGCACCGCTGCTTGGTGAACACACGGAGGACGTCCTGTTGGAAGCGGGCTACAGTCAAGACGCCGTGACCGCGTTTCGTGATGATGGTGTTATTCAGTAATTCTTTCGCGAAGGATAAAGAGTGATGAACAACTACTCGATCGCCGTTATTCCCGGTGATGGAATTGGGAAGGAAGTCGTGCCGGCGGCCCAACAGGTTGTTGAGGTGGCCGGAAAACGTTTTGGGTTTACTTGCAAGTGGCAGAGCTTCGATTGGGGGTGTGAACGTTTTGCGAGCGAAGGTGCAATGATGCCGGAGGATGGCTTACAGCAACTCCGACGTCATGACGCTATTTTTCTCGGGGCCGTAGGGTATCCAAGTGTGCCGGACCATGTCTCATTATGGGGTCTTCTTATTCCAATCCGACGGGAATTCGAGCAGTTCATTAATCTTCGACCCGTCCGGTTGCTTGCCGGTATTCAGACGCCGTTGGCTAATCGCACACCAGAAGACATCGACTTTGTTGTGGTGAGGGAGAATAACGAAGGTGAATATTCAGAGATTGGTGGTCGGCTCTACCGCGGAACCGAGGAAGAAATGGCTATCCAGCAGGCAGTGTTTACGAAACGGGGTGTCGATCGGGTGATGCGGTACGCGTTTGAACTCGCTCAGAGTCGACCAGCGAAGCATTTAACGTCGGCAACAAAATCGAATGGCATTATCCACAGCATGCCGTTTTGGGATGAGCGCTTTCATGCCCTGTCGGCTGAATATCCAGACGTGGCGGTTGATGAATTCCATATTGACATACTGTCTGCGCATTTTGTGCAACATCCGGATTGGTTTGATGTGGTCGTTGCGAGCAATCTGTTCGGTGACATTTTGTCCGATATCGGTCCCGCGATTGCTGGGTCAATAGGGTTAGCCCCGGGAGCGAACATTAATCCGACTCGGAAATTTCCTTCCATGTTTGAGCCGGTGCATGGTTCCGCGCCTGATATTGCCGGCCAGGGCGTTGCGAATCCCATTGGCCAAACGTGGACCGCGGCGATGATGTTGGAGCATTTGGGAGAACGAAGCGCTGCCGATGCTATTGTCCGGGCAATTGAGGCTCACGTGGCCGATGGTGGATTATTGACGCGTGATCTTGGCGGGCAGGCGGATACGGCTACCGTTGCAGGTGATTT
>DTWD01000022.1 GCA_012963185.1 Acidobacteriota bacterium | reverse complement strand
TGACAGTCGCTGTGTAGGCGCCAATGTGCTGGGTGATACCACCGGCCTCTCCTTCGGCGACCTTGGTTTTGCGAATTGCATCGAGTAGCGTCGTTTTTCCATGGTCGACATGTCCCATGACGGTTACAACTGGCGCTCGCCCAACTAAATCTTCCGGATTTGTTTCTTCGGCCTCAATGACGATCATTTCTTCTTCAAACGATCTCATCTTTATATCTGCGCCAAACTCTCTGGCAATTGTTGTTGCCGTTTCCGAGTCAAGCGTCGTATTGATGGTCATCATGATGCGACGTTCGATAAGTTTCTTTAAGACGTCTTTCGGTTTTACTTCAAGTCGCTCAGCCAGATCTTTGACCGTCATGCCTTCCGGGGCAGTTATGGTTCTTGTGATCGGCGGCGGCGCCGGCGGCGTGACGGCAATTTGGGCGCGTGCACGCTTGTACATCGCAGAGCGTTTTCCGCCGGGCCGATGCGGCGGTCGTGGCGGTGGGCGATACCCGACGGCAGGCCTTGGAGGTAATGGTCGAGATGAGCCTGGACGAGGTTGTCCCGGAAGAGGCCTTGGCCCACCAAGTGAAGTTCTAGTTCCTTGCGGGGTTGTGGAAATTATTCTTGATGTTGTCGGAGTCTTTGCTATCCGTTTTTTTGGTTCTTCGACTCTAAGTCGAAGCGTAGGCGGAACCACTCGACCGGTCGGGCGAGGGGCGGCGGACGAACTCGGAGGAGTGACGGATTTAGTAGGAGTTTTGGAGTTCGAAGTTTCGGTGGTACCCGCAGGCGGTGTTTCCGTGGTCTGGGTTGAAATAGTTTTTGGTTTCGCGCTATCTGGTTGAGTCGAGACTGCGGGTTGCTTGACTTCGGGCGTTTCTTTTTTCTCCGCTGCTTTCTGGGGCAATACTGGTGACGGAGCAATTGGTGTTACCTTGGGAGGTGCGGTTACTTCCGAAGTTGCTGATTGCTCTAGCGTTACCGTACTCTTTTGCACTTCCGCTTTTTTTTCCTCAGGAGGTGCGGTTGCCACCCTCTGAAGTTCACCAGCTTCTTCTTCGGGCTCGGTTGGTTGTTTTCGTGGAAGTTCATCCTCGACGATTAATCTCGGTCGTGACAGTCGTGGCCTGCGTGGTTCTGGTTTAACTGGCTCTGCGTGTTCTGCGGTCGGCGAGGTGGATTTGCTGGAGTCTTTGGTGATGATCACATCCGTTGTAGCTTCAGCCGGCGACAAGCTTTCGGAGTCTATTGACTCTTGTTCAGTGTCGCCATCAACTTCTTGCGATTTCACTACCTTGACAAGACGTGGAGGACCAAGTCGCGGTTTGGGCGGTTCAGTTGCGCCCGGTTGTTCCTTAGTTTTCTTGTTTGTCCGACGCGACGTAGATGCTTTCTGGAACAGTCGACCGTCAGGTAAATCTAAGTTTCGTTCTCGTGCAATTCGTTTAGCAAACTGACGAGCAACGATTTCTTCAATGGTACTAGAGGCACTTTTTACTTCGATACCATGCTGCTTGCGAAGTAGCTGGATGACCTCTTGGCTCGGAATCCCAAGCACTTCAGAGACTTTGTAGATGCGGATGGTTGACACTCGTTCTCTCAGTTTACGGTTTGTCTATGACTTAGAATCTGTCGCGGTTTCGCTTCCCTGTGGGTCAGTTGAGTCGTGATCTGATCCCACAGAATTAGTGTTTTCTTCGCTCGATGCAACGATGGAACTGTCTTTCCCGGTGGGGTCGTCTTCGTTCACAGTTATTTCTTGTGTTCCGCCATTGGCCTGACTACCCGAATCGACGGAGCTTTCCTCTTCGATAGTTCTCTCGGCGATTTCTGCGGTAGCCTGTTCAGCTGCTGCGACTTGTTCGCGGACGGCGTCCTGGAGCTTGATAGCAGTTTGTTCGTCGACCTCTGCAACTTGTGCCAAATTCGTAACAGAAGTTTCGAGCAGTAGGTCAGCCGTGTCGAGTCCCGCTTCGGTAAGTTTTACTAACTGGGCATCGTCGAGACCGGGCAGTGTGAGCGTCGCAGCTTCCTCCCCATCTTCAAGACCATCAAACTGGGCTTCTACCTCGGCCCGTTTCTCGTCTTCACTTTTGATGTCAATACGCCAGCCTGTTAACTTGGCCGCAAGGCGTACGTTTTGGCCTTTTTTGCCGATCGCTAATGACAGTTGGCTGTCCTCAACAACAATCTCTACTACTCTTTCGGTATCGTCAAGGATTGTTACTCGCTGAATTCTAGCCGGACTGAGTGCATTGGTAATGAAGATAATTGGGTCATCGGACCACTCGACAATGTCGATTTTCTCACCTCGTAATTCTCGAATAATCGCTTGAACTCTGGTGCCTTTCATGCCGACACATGAGCCAACAGGATCGATATCGCGCTCGTGAGAATGAACCGCAACCTTCGACCGGTCGCCAGC
>DTWD01000021.1 GCA_012963185.1 Acidobacteriota bacterium | reverse complement strand
CGGTCGCGAACTTGGTCAGGGCGTGTTTGGTAGCAATCCAGGCAGACAAGCGGATCAACTACGTGCCCTTCAATTGACAAACCGCTCGCCGTCATCAAGTTTCTCAGTAAATCCATTGCACGAAGCTGACTGACCAGAAACCACCACAACTACCGCCGCCACGGCACACGAACCGGAATTCACGACTCTTGGAAATCCCACATTACTGAGGTAGTGCAAAAGCAATTAAGCGCGACACCTCACCGCCAACCGTTAATGCAATGTATTGACGACCATCGAGCATATACGTCATCGGCGTGCCAATGGCCCCACTAGGAAGGTCAACGGAAGCCACGACGTCACCAGTCCCTTTGTCATACGCCACGAGATGTGGCCCGCCATCAGTGCTACCAGCAGTCAATGCATGGATCAACAGGGTCTTCGTTAACAACGGGCCACTCCGACTATCATCACCACCGAGAGGCGGTAAATCCAGATCCCGCAGCAAGGGGTGATTCCGGTAGCGGTCACCATTGCCAAGGGGGGTCATCCAGAGATGTTCACCACGATTCATATCAATCGCAGTCATCCGCGAGTACGGCGGCTTCCAGAGCGGTAAGCCCTGCGGCATCACCGGACGCCGCACGGGATTCCCTGCCTCGATAAACGATGTATTCCCTCGACTCAAAATATACTGCAGCGTGGACGGTTCTTCCGGCTCTGGATCGCGAAAGCGCATAACACTGTGCACGTTCCGCGACGGCACATAAAGCACGCCTGTTTCAGGATCGACCGCAGCCCCAGACCAGTTTGCACCACCGCCGGCACTGGGGCGAAAGATAGTACCGTTCAACGATAACGGTGTATACAGCGGCCCGAGACGAAATCCATCAACCGCCGTCACCGCCATTTCACGAATCTCTGGCGTGAAATCGACGAGGTCATCCAGCGTCGCTCCCTGTTCATCGAACGCCGGAGGTTTCGTCGGAAACGGCTGCGTTGGGGCCAAGACCTCTCCGTTCAAATCAGTATCTACCGCAACCGCACGCTCTTCAATTGGCCAGATCGGCTCGCCGGTAATCCGATTAAACGTATAAACAAAACCTTGTTTGGTGACCTGAGCGACTGCCTTTACACGACGTCCATCAACGGTAATATCAAGGAGATTCGGCGCAGTCGGATTATCGTAATCCCACACACCATGATGCACCATCTGGAAATGCCAAACCCGTTCACCGGTTTCCAAGTCAACACAGATTAAACTCTCCGCAAATAAATTGTCTCCAAGACGGTGCCCCCCGTAATAGTCAGACGTGGGCGTACTCGTCGGCAGATAGACATACCCAAGTTCTTCATCTGCGCTGATATTCGCCCAGACGTTGGCGTTACCGGAATAGCGCCATGATTCGTTCAGCCACGTGTCAACACCAAACTCATCGGCGCTCTGCGGGATATTGTGGAAATCCCATCGATGTCGTCCGGTTCGCGCATCATAGGCTCGCGCAAAACCAGGTGGCATCTCCTTCGTAATTGAAAAATCATTAATCGACGACCCGACAATAATGGTGTCACCGATCACAAGGGGCG
>DTWD01000020.1 GCA_012963185.1 Acidobacteriota bacterium | reverse complement strand
GCGTAAAATAGCGCCCGCTCCCGAGCTCGACTTGGTGCGCGCTGCGCTATCTCCATCACACCGTCAGGCGAAAGCTCATTGCGAAACATCTGATAGATCTCTGTCATCGGTAAACGACTATCCGGTCCTACCGGTAACAATGCAGCACGGGCCGCCGTTAGTGATTCCTGCCGTGCGACGCAGAGAAAGTGCCAAGCCGCATTCTCCACGTCATTCGGATTTACCATGCGGTGGGCTTCAAACATCTCTCGACAGTCGAGGTATCGGCCAACGTAGTAAAGTGCAATGCCTCGCTGCCACAATTGGGGAGCCACTGACGGCACCAAGGTTGCGACCTCGTCAAATCCAGAGACTGACTCAGCAAGTCGCCCAGCAGAAAAATCATCGATTGCTTTATCGAGAATCGCCCGGGAACTCTGAGTCAGTCCGACAGTTCCAAAGAGCGCGAACGCACCAATGATCCATCCACATCGGATAATTACGTTAGGCATGAGTCCTTTAATGCTACGTTAGATCTGCACCGCCGGGACCGAGATGAATTCATCTCTCTCTTAGGGTACACTCACCGCGCAGACCGGCGTAATAATCAAAGCGGGGCTAATGCCCGCGAACAGGAGAATTCTGATGAGCCGTACCCGTTTATTTGGTGTCGCGTTGCTATCCGCCCTTGCAATGACCGTTCCGGCAGCAACGCAGTCATCCGACTTGAGTTTTTTCATCACTAGTGCCGGCCCCGGAGACGGGGCAAACCTTGGGGGACTCGATGGCGCGGACCGCCATTGTCAGATGCTGGCTCAGACTGCCGGCGCTGGAAGCAAAACGTGGCGTGCGTACCTCAGCACAACGGGCGCCGGTGGCGTCAATGCCCGCGATCGCATTGGCACTGGTCCCTGGCAGAATGCCAACGGTGTCCAAGTCGCATCAAATGTTACTAACCTCCACAGCGACAACAACAACCTGACGAAGGAAACGCAGCTGAACGAAAAAGGTGAGATCGTCAATGGGCGTGGAGATACACCAAATATGCACGACATCCTGACTGGTTCACAATTGGATGGAAACGCAGCAGGCGGTAGCGACGATAGCACCTGCGGCAATTGGACAAATAACTCAAGCGATGGCAGTGCGCTCCTCGGACATCATGACCGGCAAGGTGGTGGAGCGAACCCTACCTCGTGGAACTCCGCACACGGCTCGCGAGGATGCGGACAAGCCGACTTGCAGGGAACAGGTGGGAACGGTTTCTATTACTGCTTCGCAACAAACTAACACCGTGACGCAGAACGACTAATAGTACTGAGCCCACCGTTCCGCTGCATCTACGCAGCGAACGGTGGGCTTCATTCTGTACGATGATTCGATTGACGAAACGTCTCTCATTCCCGACTCTGTTACTGCTTGCCACTGCAGTCGTTCTCTGCGGAACTATCATTACTAATCAGCGGCCAGACATTCCCGAAAATGAGATTACCAACCGTCCCATTGCCATCGTTGAAGATGGCTATGTCTCTTCAACAACATGTCAAGCCTGTCACCCAGCGCAGTACGACACCTGGTCAGGATCCTTTCATCGCACGATGACCCAGGTTGCAAACCCCGAAACGGTACAAGCTGATTTTGATGAAGTCACCGTGAGTGAAGTTGAAGGTGCCCCCATGCGTCTGGAGCGACGAGGCGACGAATTCTGGGCAGAATTTGATGATCCCGGATGGGAAGGACCATCTAGTGCCCGTCCGAGAATTACACGTCAAGTCGTCATGATCACCGGCTCGCATCACCAAAATATTTACTGGTACGCGACTGAGCACGACCGCGCACTCAACGTCTTGCCCGGCGTGTTCCTTCTAAATGACGAACGCTGGGTTCCGCGAAGTTCTGTCGTTTTATCGCCACCTAACCAGGGTGTCGCCACGCTTGACGGACACTGGAATGCCATTTGTATCGACTGTCACACTACACATGGAAAGACTCAGTTTGATACGCCGTTTCGTTCGGAACCAATCAGTTCACAATCCGTCGACACCACGGTAGCCGAGTTCGGTATTAGCTGCGAATCGTGCCACGGACCTGCAGAAACCCATGTCGATACGAACAGAAACCCCTGGCGCCGCTACGCCATGCATCTATCAGGCGAACCGGACGCCACAATCGTAAATCCCGTGGAGCTTGACCCTGTCCGCTCCTCTCAGGTCTGCGGCCAGTGCCACAGTATCTGGGAGTTTTATAATTCTTCTGACGAACGAGTCTCCAGTACATCAGGACTAGCCTATCGGCCTGGAGACGAACTGCGTGACACTCGATTC
>DTWD01000019.1 GCA_012963185.1 Acidobacteriota bacterium | reverse complement strand
GACGCCAATGCGTAATCCTGAAAGATCGATCGGGTTGAACTTAGAGAAATCACGATTTAGTTCCGCGTCAGCCCAGATTTTTCGGACTTCCCCGGTAACCGATACCTTTGGTGTGATGCGGACATGCACACCACCAAACGCATGTCCACTCGGTGTCCAGCCGTCTGATTTGTAGACCGCCGGAAAGATGGCCATATCCCTAAAATCTACGAAATCTCCGGATTGTTGGAATCGATACCAAAGAAAACCACCACCACCACCAACGTAGGGTACAAATCGGCTTGGCACGTAAGAGTATTGTCCGATCGTCCGTCCACGTGAGGTAAGCGCAAATTCGAGGCTTGCAAAAAGATCAATCTGCCGCAAAGAAGTGTCCTGCTCAATCGGCAGGTCGTCCATGTCAGTAAAGTTGCGAGATTCGGACCGAGCAAACGCACTCGTAAAGTCGCCGCCTGTTCGCAGGTCTATCCGAGGGGTTAACGCTCCACCAAATTCAAGCACGATGCCGGGTCCGTTGAAATCAGATTTTTCAAGGGTTAATTCACGAGTGGAAAAGTCGTACAAGTCACTTTGAGCCCGCTGCTGGTTTTGTTGACCGCGAAGCATGATGAACCCGCTCGGTCGATCGAACAAAAAATCGGGGCGCTGCTGGGCTGATGCCGAAGGAACGAGCAGTAAGCACGCGATAAGCGCGCTTGCTGCCGTGGCCAAACCTTTCTGGTCAGCAGGTATTCGCTTCGCCAACATACATCTCACAATGCATATATCGTACCAGTTGTATCCGGCCTAAAATCAAGAGTTCCTGGACCCCTATGGTGTCAACCGATCAGGACAGTGTCTTGTTGAAGAGACTTTTCCTGCGGTTTCATTTACATTGACGTAACTGGCTGGTTACGCCCTGTGCTATGCTGCGGCTAGAGTCAGGGAAAAGCGGCCTTCCTACTACCTTGGCCCCGACCACCTCGGGCCGGATTCCCCTGGACAAGGAACAACTAGTGCGGCCGTTAAACGGAACGAGAGCGATTTTGTTGGTGTTGGCTATTGCCGGCATTGCATTCCTCGTCCGTACGGATTTTGTTGACACCACGAATTTACCCACGGTCAAAAGAAGTAGTAGCGATTTTGTTGATTCAGGTGTTCTGAGAGAGCAAGTACAGCAGGGATTTGACCCCCGACAACTGCTCGACCAGGAACGTGGCACGGTCAAGAGTCCGGCTGGTTCACACGAGTTCTACTTCACCCGGGCGATTTACAACAGCGGTTGGGGATATGCTCGCTGGGCGATCGATTATCCAAAAGCTGACCGGCAGTTCATGGCTGTTGTAAATCGGTTGATTGGTGTCGACGGGTCACCAATGGAGAACGCTATACGGTTGGACGACCCCGAAATTCGGAAATATCCATTTCTGTATGCATTGGAGGTGGGGGATATTGCGTTAAGTCCCGCCGAGATCGAAGGCTTGCGAAACTATTTGTTAGCTGGGGGGTTTCTGGTCATCGATGATTTTTGGGGTTCTTGGCAGTGGGCGAACTTTGAGCAGCAGATACGGCTAGTGTTTCCAGAATACCCGATTATTGATGTGCCCCTTGACCATCCCATTTTTAATACGGTCTATCGCATCGAGGAAGTATTGCAAGTGCCAGCGTACGGCAACTACTGGGGGGGGCGCACGTGGGAGCAGGATGGATATACCGCACATGTGCGAGGTATTTTTGATGAGCAGGACCGACTAATGGTCCTTATAAATTGGAATACTGATTTGGGTGACGCGTGGGAGTGGGCGGAGCGTCCGGAATACCCATTGAAGTACTCGACCTTTGCTGTCCAAATGGGCGTCAATTTTATTGTCTACGCGATGAGCCACTGAGGCTTGTCGACGCCTAATCGAAAATCATGTTCGAATCGCTATTTGAGTTTTTGTTCAAGTACCGGCCATTGATGTTTGAGCAGGGCGACTTTACATTTCGAGCGTCATGGGCCGGAGGACTTGCGCTTCTGGCGGTAGTTGCTGCTGCGGTGGCGACTTGGCGGTCGTATACACAAGTGCGTGGCAACAGTCAGCCGCTTGACCGAACTGTTTTGACTGTGGTTCGTCTCATTTCGCTTGCCGTACTGGCGTTTTGTTTGATGCGGCCGATTCTTGTGTTGTCATCGGTCGTACCACAGCAGAACTTTCTCGGTGTGCTGATCGATGATTCACGCAGCATGCAAATCGCCGATCGTGACGAAACAGCTCGATTGCAATTTGTCGAGGACCAATTTTCGACTCCGGAAGGTGATCTACGTTTTGCGCTCAACGAGCGGTTTTCTCTCCGGTTCTTTGGGTTTTCGACTGAAACCGATCGACTTGATGTTGTCAATGAACTCGGTTACAACGGCACACGTACACATTTAGGCCAGGCTCTTGGTCGTGCTCACGATGAACTGTCTGGTGTGCCACTGTCCGGCCTCGTCGTCATCACTGACGGTGCAGATAATGCTGAGGACGGACTAGGTGAGTCGTTATTGCCGATTCAAGCTGCCGGGGTACCTGTCTTTACTGTCGGTCTAGGACGTGAAGAATTTGAACGCGATATTCAGCTTGGTCGGGTTGAAACACCTCGCCGCGTACTGAAGGGTGCGTCTCTCGTGACCGATCTGGTAGTTACGCATCGTGGCTACCGCGGTGAAATTGTTACGGTTCAAGCCGAAGATGAGGGGCGTATTGTCGGGTCAGAGGAGGTTGAACTAGCTGGCGATGGCGAGCCGCAAACGGTGCGCTTGCGGTTTACTGCGGGAGAAGAGGGGCCACGATTGTTTACCTTTCGCGTGTCGCCGCAGCCCGGCGAAATGGTTACACAAAATAATGTTCGCGACGCTCTTGTTGTTGTTGAAGATCGCGAAGAAAAACTTCTTTATTTTGAAGGTGAACCAAGATTTGAAGTGAAGTTTCTTCGCCGAGCGGTAGCCGACGATGAAAACCTCCACGTATCTATTCTGCAACGCACGGCAGAAAATAAATTCATGCGACTGGATGTCGAGGGGCCGGATGATCTTGTCGGTGGATTTCCTCGTACACGCGCAGAACTTTACAAGTATAGCGGCATCATTCTTGGCAGTATCGAAGCGAATTACTTCACACCCGATCAGTTGCGGATGATTGCCGACTTCGTCAATCACCGTGGTGGTGGGCTCTTGATGCTGGGGAGTAATCGCTCGTTTGCTCAGGGTGGTTACGCAGGGACTCCGGTCGCTGATATCTTGCCCGTCGTGCTTGATGAAACACGGGGTGATGGCGACGAAAGTTTTTTTGTTGAAGTGGGTGTTGAACCAACTCGTGCAGGAGTCGCACATGCGGCAACGCAGATCGCTGATACGGAAGATGCTTCAGCCGCTCGTTGGAGAGAATTGCCACCGATCACTATTGTCAACCCGATTACTGAAGTGAAGCCGGGTGCAACCACACTGTTGACAAGTGACACGGCAAATGGAGATGAAGAACTGGTAGTGCTTGCGTTCCAGCGCTATGGCGCGGGCAAAGTCTTGGCCTTTCCCGTGCAGGATTCATGGATGTGGCAGATGCATGCAGATATCGCTGTTGACGACATGACGCATGAAACATTCTGGCGACGTATGTTGCGTTGGCTTGTTGACGGGGTGCCCGACCAGGTGGTTGTGAACTTGCCGCAAGACCGTGTGCAGCCAGGGGAAACAGTCCCCTTGTTTGCTGCTGTAGGCGATGCCAATTTTGAAGAACTAAACAACAGCTCAGTTGTGGCGTCTGTGACCGACCCCAATGGGGAATTCACCGACTTGTCAATGGAGTGGACGGCCGAAAATGATGGTGAGTATCGGACTAGTTTTACGCCAACCACTGAAGGGTTTTATGAAGTGCATGTAGAGGCCATGTCTGGTGATGAAGTTATCGGCGAAGACACGGCGTACATTCAGGTGTCGCCGAGCGACGCGGAGTTTTACGATTCAACGATGCGCACGCCACTACTTGAACGCGTTGCCGAAGAAACAGGCGGCCGTTTCTACACACCTGAGACGGTGGCTTCATTACCGGAGGACATTCAGTACGTTGGTGGTGGCGTGACAGTGGTTGAAGAGCATGACCTATGGGATATGCCAGCTTTGCTGTTCTTGCTTGGGACGCTCGTTCTCGGAGAGTGGGGTTATCGCCGATTGCGGGGGTTGGCATGAAGATGTTGCGTGCATGGGTATTTGTGCTGATAGGGTTTTCAGCGCAGCCGGTTCTGGCACAGCAGACTCATTTGTTGGTCATCGTTGGCCTCGGTGGTGACCCGACCTTTACCGAACAGTTTCACGGGTGGGCGGCATCCCTCATTG
>DTWD01000018.1 GCA_012963185.1 Acidobacteriota bacterium | reverse complement strand
CCCGCTACAAACCGTGGGCGCTCTGGTGTCTGGTCACACCATTTGGTCGCAGCCTGCTTCGCTACTCGTGCAGCCTCTCGATTCAATTCATACACGATTGCTTCGAGTGCATAATCCGCTTGCGCGATGGCGGTACCATTGAACGTATTCGTTTCTATGATGTCCGCCCCAGCCTCGAGATACTCACTATGAATCTGCTCAATGATCTGAGGTTGAGTGAGAACAAGTAGATCATTGTCCCCTTGCAGGTCTTGTCCATGGTCGGCAAATCGCGTGCCTCGGAACCCAGACTCATCCAACTTCTGTCGCTGGATCATCGTTCCCATCGCCCCGTCCAGAATAAGAATACGCTCGCGAAGCGCCTCTTCCAGAACACGTCGAACATCGCTCATCAATAAATCACTCCACGCTATACGAGTAAGAACTTTTTGATAACACTTTCTTGACAGAAGACTGGTCAACGTCTTTGACCATATCGTCTCGCCATAGAACCACTCTGCTTCTAACACTGCGCCTCCCACACTCTGAAACTGCGCAGTTCACCGACAAGAGCGTCCTCAATCTCTTGCGGCAGTCACTTCGGATAAGTAGAGCAGTTTGGTTTGACGCGGCCACTGAATAGTTCACATCGTGTGATCGGCTGCACTATACAGACCACTGTCAACCGGATGGTTCGTTGTATCAAGACCCACGATAGACAATGCGCCATATCGTGCCATCAGTGTCATCAGACACGTAGAGAGAACCGTCTGCTCCTTCTGCAATACCAACTGGACGATGAGCGGCATTCTGGGGCTGCATCGGGGTGTCTTCACCAGCGAACCCACCAGCAAAGATCTCGTACTCCCCTGTAAATTCACCGTCTTGCATCGGGACAAAGGCTACCTGATAACCACCTTGCGGCAAGGGCGCCCGATTCCATGACCCGTGAAAGACAACAAAAGCACCATTCCGATACTCAACAGGAAATTGCTCGCCACCATAAAAGTGCATGTCGTTTGGTGCCCAATGGCCAGGAAATGCGACGAGCGGACGCTCAAAGTCTCCACAATCATCCACTTCATGGCCATCTCCACCGTACTCGGGTGATAACACGCGCTTCTTTTGAAATCTGTCGTGATAGCAATACGGCCAGCCGAAATTGCTCCCGTCCTCGAGTCGGAGCAATTCCTCAGATGGAATTTCCGCACTATCCTCTTGGCTGAACTCCCACAAAGTGGCTAACGAATCACGACCGTGCTGAACGGCATACATCGCTGTCGTCGAACGGTCCCAAGCCAAACCAACAATGTTCCGTGTACCTGTCACGAACTTGTATCCATCGGCCTCCTGCGTCTGTCCCAGTGCCTCAGCCGCAAACCGCCAAATACTTGCTTGTCGCTCTAACTGGGGACACGGTCGCATCCCAAGAGACCCCTTGGTCCGAGCAAGTTCCATACAAGCATTAGAGGGTGCGCCAACATTGACGTAGATATGACCAGCGTCATCAAAGGCAAATCCCTTTGACGAATGTCCGCGCTGCTCAGGAAACCCACTAATCACCATCTCCTCATCACTGGTAGGAATCAGCTGGTCAGGGTGCATCAGATAGCGGTACACCTCGGTCGTGGTCGAGACATAGAGATAGTCATCTCGTAACTCGAGACCGGTACCGTAATGATCGGAAAATGTTTGAATAACCTCAGCCCGACCGTCTCCGTCTGTATCCCTTAATGCCGTTATCCCTTGTCCGGGCGGGTCTTCCGACCCACGGCCTCGATTACCGCGCATCCTTACATAGATATCGCCATCAGCAGTCACATCGAGATGGCGAGCTCGCCCGAGACCACCCGCAACAACAAACGCACAAAATCCTTCAGGAAGAATCAGACCGCCATTGTCGGCATCACAATTCGGCAATGCCGGCGTCGACATCACCACTCCGTCATCATCCGCCACATCCCGCGGCCCACCCCCACTACATGCAGACGTGACGAGTAGTAACGAACCGACCAGAAGCGAGACAGCTCCACGAACTTCCATAAACCAACAACCTCCTACCGAAATTCCCCACAGTTAAGCATCATCGATCCATAAAATGGATTCAGAATCGCACCGTTTTCCTGCACCCACGACTTCCGTACCATCGGGCAATACGCGACTTTTAGGTCACCGAAACCGACCTCTTCACCATAAGTAATCAGGGCATCACTCAACGGACCGAATGCAGCCCGAGCGGAGTTGATATCCGCAGCCGCACTAATTGATGCAGCAGCAGTACCAATAGACTTCGCCGTAGCCCCCAACTTGGCGGCTTCCGTAACAATCCTTTGGGCCGCATCCGCAACACCGTCCATTGAATCATTGGCTAACGCCAGTTGAATATGCAGATAGGGTTGTGCGAGACCATCCGCCACCGCAGCCACTACAGGACTAATTCCTGCTGTTACCACCAAGCCAAACGCGAAGAGAAAGTGCTTCAACATAATTTCAGGCCCTCCAGTGATATGCATAACGTACTACTGAGTTTGGGACCGTGACAACGTAACAGCATCTTATCGCAGTTACTTACAAGAAGCTGCTGGAACCACCCTCGTTTATTGTCATTGCCGCGAGAAACTGTCAACGTTAAACTCAAGTTATGGGATTTCGACACTTCATCCCTGTCGTCCTCACGGCAGGCATTCTTTTAGTCAGCCCGAACCACGCTCGTACCCAACAACAACCCATGTTCCGAAGTGGCACCGAGCTGGTTGACCTCTTTGTCACAGTCACGAATGACGACGGGCGGCTCGTGCCCAACCTAACACGTGAGGATTTTGAAGTTTACGACGATAACGAGCTCCAAGAACTTGTCGTTTTCGAAAACTCTGTACGTCCGATCACTGTCGTCGTCATGCTAGACACCAGTGCCAGCATGGAACTAAATCGCGGCCGTCTCATGGCCGGAGCCGAACAATTTCTTATACGGATGCTGCCTGATGACCGTGGAAAAGTTGGTTCATTCAACGACAAAGTTGAAATCGAACCGTTGACCTTCACGGGCGATCGCGATGCATTAATTTCGTGGCTGCCAAATCTAGATTTCGGAAATTCCACACGAGTCTACGATGCCGCATCAGCATCACTTGACGCCCTGTCAGACATTGTCGGACGACGAGTAGTTCTGCTCTTCACAGACGGAGACGACACTGATAGCAATGCGAGCTCAAATGACATTCTGAATCAGGCGATTGCTGAAGAAGTCATGATTTACTCCATCGGTTTCGAAAGTAATTATTTCAATGGCGCACGATACGTTCGCACACGTCCGGACCGAAATCTCAGAAGATTTTCAGAGGAAACAGGCGGCGGATATTTTGAACTGACTGAAGCGGATGAGCTCGGTCCAACCTTCACGCGGGTTGCCCAAGAATTACACAGTCAGTACGTCATCGGTTTTACGCCGAGTGAGCCGGACGGTAAATTGCACAACCTTGAAGTCCGACTGAAAAATGCGAGTATGACCGCGCGAGCACGGCGAAGTTACATCGCTCCCTTAGCATCATCCCCGGAACGTGATGCACCCCCTGACGCACGGTAAGCATTGATACGTTCCCCATGACTGAGTTGTATTCAGAACGTCTCGAGCTTGCACTTACTACCGCACTTGAAGCGCACGGATTACGTCGGCGAAAGGCTGGTCGCGGGTTCGAGGTATCTCACGTCGTGTCCGTTGCGCTAATCACGGCTGACTTCAACCTCGAGGAAGACACGGTTATAGCGGCACTCCTGCACGATACGCTAGAGGATACCGACCTCGCGACCGACGTTATCGAATCCCGCTTTGGAGTGCACGTACTTGAAATGGTGCAAGATGTCACCGAGCCACCAAAAGACATTCCATGGCATGACAGAAAGAACCGCTACATTGAGCAATTGCGAACGACGCCCCGCCAGGGATCGCTCGCTGTCGCATCGGCCGACAAGATTCACAACCTTTCGCGCATGACTGCAGGTATTAGCGACCAGGGTCAATCTTTTATCAACGCATTTACCGCAGGAATTACAGATATGTCACGGTATCACCAAAACGTCCACGAAACCCTGTCATCTCGGTGGAATCACACGATTCTTGCTGCCCATCGCCGAGAACTGGACCGGTTTATCGGTGCAATCGGGCAACTCTCTGAAACTCTATGACTTGGCGTCCTGGCGATCGCCCGCTTCAGAATCGACACGCAACGCGATCGACCGTAATGGCACAGCGAGGCGTAATCGCAACCAGTCAACCACTCGCCTCCGCCGCCGGACTCCAGGTTCTGATGGACGGCGGCAACGCGGTCGATGCCGCCGTCACTGCAGCGGCAACACTTTCTGTCGTTGAACCGACGATGACAGGCATGGGCGGGGACCTGTTTGCAATTCTGCATAACGGACAGACCAAGGAAATTCATGCCTTGAATGCGAGTGGTCGGGCCCCTCATTCTGCGTCACTCGAGCGTCTAGCAGACGCCGTGGGACCCAACGTTCCAGTCCCCCAATCAGGGCCTCTCTCCGTGAGCGTGCCCGGCGCGGTCGATGGATGGAAACAACTGCTTAGCAAGCACGGCACCATATCCCTTGACCGTGCTCTAGAACCAGCCATCCATTACGCCCGACACGGTTTCGCGGTGTCTGAAGTAGTCGCTCACCAGTGGAAAAGCGTTGAGTCTCTTCTTGCCAGTACCCCAGAGGCAGCGGCTGTCTTTCTACCCACCGGATATGCGCCACACGCTGGGGAGATCTTTTGCAACCCAGCACTAGCCAACACGCTCGAACAGGTTGCATCTGAAGGTATCGATGCGTTCTACCGCGGAACGATTGCGCAGCAAACCGCTGAAGAATTTTCACGACTTGGTGGATGGCTCGACGTAGAAGACCTTTCAGAGCACCGGTCGGATTGGATTGATCCCATTCGCACGACATTTCTTGGTCGCAGCGTGCTTGAACTTCCACCAAACACGCAAGGCATGACTGCGCTCCAAATTCTTAACTTGCTCGATGCAGGTGATCTCGGCAAACTCGAACATAATTCCCCAGCATATCTGCACCGACTTATCGAATCAGTACGGATTGCTTTTGCCGACCGGGCCGCATATCTAGCCGATCCTGACGCGGTACCACCCGCAATTCTGAGTTATTTGTTGTCCACTGAGTACGCGCACATTCGTCGTAATGAAATTAGCCCCAATTGTGCTGCCAAGCATTACTGCGCGTGGCGCAATGGGCCGAATACGACCATCCCCGTTGCGGGCACGGGAGATACCGTATACCTTGCTGCTGCCGACGATACAGGGACAGTCATTTCTTTAATTCAATCACTCTTCGGAGCGTTTGGTTCAGGCGTCGTTAGTCAAAGCACTGGTCTTGTTTTTCAGAACCGTGCGAGCCTCTTCTCAATCGACCCAGTCCATCCCAACTGCCTTCACGGTGGACGTCGCCCCCAACATACGTTGATACCGGCTCTCGTTGTCGAAGACCAGGTACCTGTTTTGGCGTTTGGCGTTATGGGAGGTGATATGCAGGCACAAGGCCACGCACAAGTACTGACTAATCTCTTCGCCTTTGGTATGACTCTGCAAGAAGCCGGGGAGGCCGCTCGTATCCGGTGGACCGGATCAGACGTAGCAGTTGAAAGTGGAATCGGCAGGCATGTTACCGAGGCGCTAGCAGGTTTCGGGCACTCGCTATCAAATGAACGTGGCGGGTTTGGCGGTTTTCAAGGCGTACAAATTGATCACGTGCACGGTGTACTACGAGGCGGCTCAGACCCTCGTAAAGATGGCCTAGCCATCGGATGGTAAAGCAAATCTCACCGAGAAACGTGAGTGACTGAGTTGTCCGACACCCTCGAAGCAGCATCGTCACCACAATCATCGCATCCGTGGCAGGACGCGTCGGCGGATGTTTCAGAAGTTGCAAACATGCCACGAAAATGACGATAAAGCGACACCACAGCACCTCCAACAATCACCGCCACAATCGCTTCTTGCCAGCTCAACGTCATGTAAGGCCCCATCCGAATAGGAAACCAACCTGGTACACAAATAACGATGTCCCGTAAGCCAGTACTGACATGTAGACGAACATAAACACCGGCCATCCCCAATTACCGGCTTCTCGCCTGACAACTCCTATTGTACTCATACATTGACATGCCAACACAAAAAAGACCATCAGTGAAACACCACTTAAGGGTGTCATGAGTGGACGACCGTCTTCCCATTCCGCCTCTCGGAGTAACTGCCGCAAAGACGCACTCTCTTCATCAGCCTCAGCGATACCAAAAACAATCCCAAGCGTTGAAACGAATACCTCGCGTGCTGCAAATGCACCAAGAATGCCCACACCAATACGCCAATCAAAACCAAGAGGCTCTGTGATGGGCTCTATAAGCTGTCCAACGCGTCCAAGGACACTATAGCGAAGCCGTTCTCCAGCTTCCTGCCCATCAAGCAATTCAAGTGCCTCTGCCTGCCCTAATGGGTCAGTAATCGTCGCCACCGTCTCTGCACGTACTCCCTCGTAACGCGAAGAAATCTCAGGATTCTTCGGGTACGACAGTAGTGCCCACAGGATGATCGTCATCGTCAGAATGATGGTTCCGGCGTCAACCAAAAATCTCCGAACTCGCCTCCATGTAACGAGGAGTAAGTTACGCCATATCGGCAACCGATACGGCGGCAACTCAAGCACGAGCGGCAGTCGTGGCCCGCTAAGAACTGTTCGCCGTAGCACCGCTGCGGCACCAAGCGTGGCACCGACGGAAAGCGCATACATAGCAAACAGCACCACGGCTCCCATGCTAAACAGACCGAACAGTCGAGGCTCTCCAGCAAACACAACTGCAGTTACCAACGCATAGACCGGCAAACGCGCGCTGCACGACACCATTGGCAACGTAAGCATCGTAATCAAACGGTCTCGCCGACTCTCAATAGTTCGCGTAGCCATAACCGCTGGAATCGCACAGGCAAACCCTGACAACATCGGGACAAAGGCTTTTCCATGCAAACCAATTCGCCCCATGAGCCGATCAATCATGAATGCGACGCGGGCCAGGTATCCAAGGTCTTCAAGAAAAGCAATGAAAAAAAACAAAAGCGCAATTTGAGGCACGAAGACCACGACATTACCGACACCAGCAATTACGCCGTTCACAAATAAGTCTTGGAGTGGCCCCACAGACAAAACGGTCGTGACCATATCCTGCAGTGCTGACGTGGCATCTTCAATCATTCCGATAAAGGGATCAGCCCAACTGAACAGCGCTTCAAACAGCACCCACATTACGACCGCGAATGCCAGTGTGCCGTAGACACGGTCGGTCAAAATATTGTCAATGCGATCCGTCCAAGACCGGCCGACTTCGCGGACCGTCTGCCGTACGTCGCCAACCACGTGTTCGATCCAGTAATAACGCGGGCCGATCACATCCTGGTCCAGATTGATCTCAGCACTCCGAGCACGTTCCCGAGCAGCTTCTATCGCTTGACGAGCAGAAGCCGGAAGATCCTTCGTCCCTTCATCATCAGTGTCATAAGACAGAAGTGACCAGGCGGCCCACGAACGACGAACCGCAGGCGTATTTATATAGTTGGTTTCGTCAAAAGATTGCTCGATCTCTGCAACCGCCTGTTCGGCTGCTTTTGAAAAGCGAGGCTGCGTCACCGCCTCCTGAGGGGTTTGACGAACGGCAGATGCAATGGCTTCACGCAGTTCCTCAAGACCTGTTCCTGCCGAAGCTACCATCGGTACAACTACCACACCCAACCAAGCAGCCAATTTATCGGTGTGTATAACGAAACCGCCAGCATCAGCTTCGTCGATCATGTTCAGTGCAACAACAACAGGAACACCCGTTTCGATAACCTGTAAGACTAAATAAAGACCACGCTCAAGGGCACAAGCATCAACCACTACGACAACCGCGGCTGGCAAAGTCTGCTGCCGACCGAGAACTTCATCGACGGCTACTTGCTCATCCGGTGAATAGCTAGTCAGACTGTAGGTCCCTGGCAGGTCAACAACTTCAACCTCTGTCTGGTCAGGTAACTGGATTACACGCGATGAGCGCGCAACGGTAACGCCGGGATAATTACTGACCTGCGCACGAGACCCCGTTAAGGCATTAAAGATCGTTGTCTTCCCTGCATTGGCGTTACCTGCAACGATCACACGAAACGTTGCCCGACCATGTTCTTTGACATGCGAGGCACGGTCCTCAAAACCAACCTCACGGTCTGCATATGTCAAGACTGTCGCTTCGGAAAAAACCGGCCGTGGCTCGCCATCGGCCACAAGACACACGCCGGAAGCTTCAGACTTACGCAACGACAGCAAATATCCGCGCAGCCTGATTTCGAGAGGATCTCCAAGTGGCGCACGTCGGACCATCTCAATCGGAGTACCCGGCATTAATCCCATTTCCATGAGACGGCAACCGATCCGACGATCGCAATCAATGTGACGAACTACAGCGCGTTCGCCGATTGCAAGCTGTTCGAGGGTTCGCAGACGCTGATGCATATCTGAAACTTCAACCTAGTGTAACGCCTACCGCATATGAGCTTCGGACCGGCAGGCACGATGTGACTTAGTGGTTCTTATCAGACAAAATGTAAACAACAAGTAGCACACGCACTCAATGCGCCCAGCCTACCGATCACATTTTGCGATAATTCTATTCGCCTGCTGGTGCGTGTCTGGCTCAACAGCAGCAGCTGCCGAACTACACGCGCTCGTCACCGAAGGCTTACAACTAGCGTATAACCTCGATCATGAGGCGGCAATCGCCAAGTTAACCAAAGCTGTTCAAGTCTACCCAGATAACCCCGTAGGTCATCGCTCACTCGCTGCAACAGTCTGGTTACAACTCTTGTTTTCGCGACGTTCGCTCTTAGTCGACAACTACCTTACCGGGTCTATTAGTTGCCCCACCGGAGATCTCAAGCCTCCGCCAAAAGAATTAGACCAGTTATTTGAAAAACATATTGAACGTGCAATCGCATTATCAGAAAGAGCAATAAAGCTCTCACCCAATGACGTAAATGCACATTATGAACTCGGAATCGCTGTGGGGCTGGCCGCGTCCTACCGCGCCTCGATTCGAGGACAAACCTTTCGAGCCTTGCGCTACGCGAAACGCGCGTACAGTGCTCACCCGCGCGCACTCGAACTGAACCCGAATCGTGATGATGCAAAACTGTTGGTTGGCATCTACCGCTACGTCGTATCCATCATGCCCCGCCTCTTCCGCATGATGGCCTACCTAGTGGGCTTTGATGGCGGAAAAGACGAGGCGATCGCATTGGTTCGAGATGCCGCCACTTATCCAGGCGAGACGCAGGCCGAAGCACAGTTTGCCTTGGTTCTGCTATTGAATCGCGAACGGCAGTACGGACGCGCTCAACACTTCCTAGAACAGCTCAGACGAGCCTATCCACGAAATCGACTTGTGTGGCTTGAAACCGCATCAACCTGGCTCCGCGATGATCGGCCGGCTATGGCGAATTTGTCCCTTGCCCACGGGTTCTCGCAGCTGCAAGGCGATAACCGTACACGGATGTATGGCGAAGACGCGACTTGGCATCTTGCACGCGGAACGGCGCGATTGGACCTGAGCCTAATCGACCGCGCGCGCGCTGACTTATCTCGTGCGGCCAGTGGCGATGCTCCCCTATGGGTTACAGGTCGTGCACAGCTTGGGCTGGGAAAGCTCGCCGACCTTGATGGCAGACGGCATCTTGCCCGTGTTCACTATCGGCAGAGTAAGAATTTATGTGATGACGCACGTGACCGCCGCTGCGAACAAGCAGCCGACTATGATCTAGATTACCCCTTCACCGGACCGTGATGTGATTTATGGCGTGAGGTTAATGCTTAATTTTGTTATACCTGTTTGAGAATGAATTACCCTCTTGATGTATTTGTCTATACCTACTTCGTGTGCTGTGCAAAGACATGACCACAGACTGAAGACACAATACATCTACTGCTAAGGAGAGCACCATTTACGAACTTACAATTAAGCGTTCGTTTGTAGCGAAGCACGGACTTCGGCACTATCGAGGTGGGACAGAACCGATCCATGAACATGACTGGCATGTCTGGATCACGATCGCTGGAAATACTCTTGATCAGTCTGGGTGCCTAATCGATTTTGCCGATCTCAATGCATGGTTTGAACAATCCGTTGCAGGTTGGAAAGACAAAGTTCTAAATGACGTGCCACCGTTCGACAATGATATGAGCAGCCCGAGCGCGGAAAATGTCGCTAAGGTCATCTACGACATGCTCGCGGGTGTCGTACCGAAAACTACTGTTCTTCGACAAATTGAAGTCGAGGAAGAGCCAGGCTGTCGAGCAACATATCGAGGAATGAGCTAAGCATGTCGGTTGTGTTAACGCAACGGATCGAATGGGATATGGGACACCGGCTCGGGGACGGGTACCTCTCGAAGTGTCGGCATGCCCACGGGCATCGGTATGTCGCCGAACTGTCATTTGTCGCACCGACACTTGATGAATTCGGGATGGTCCTCGACTTCGGAGAGATCAAGCGTCTGGCCAAAGGCTGGATTGATGAACACATTGACCATGCGTTCTTGGTGTATGAAAAGGACTTGCCACTCCTAGATTTCCTGCGTTCCGAAAGCAATCGGCACTTTGTCGTTAATTTCAACACGACTGTCGAAAACATTACAAGTTGGCTTGGTCCTCAACTTCAAGCAGTGATCAACGCCGATGCGATGGCAAAGTCTCGGAGCCTGCGACTAACACGGGTCCGTGTTTACGAAACACCAAACGGGTGGGCCGAGTGGGTAGCACCGTGAGCCGTAGTACCCCAACAGTATTTATCTCAGTACATCCATTTGGCGACGTAGATAACCGACCTCTCAATCTTCTGAGAGATGCGGGTATGCGTATCGTAGTGAATCCGCTTGCTCGTCGACTCACAGAAAACGAACTTGCCGAATTCCTTCGCGACGCAGACGTCCTGGTAGCAGGAACCGAACCGATCACGGACCAGGTAATGTCGAATGCACCACAGCTCGGTTTAATTGCCCGCGTTGGTATTGGACTTGATAATGTTGACCTGGGTGCAGCCAGAAATCGCGGCATCACCGTGACTTTCACGCCTGACGCACCAGCGCCTGCCGTCTCCGAACTGACCTGTGGCATGATGCTCTCACTCCTGAGAGGCATCGCAAAAGCAGACAGTGCTGTACGTCTTGGCCAGTGGCAACGCATTCTCGGCAGACGCCTTGGCTGCCTCACGGTCGGCGTGATCGGTGTAGGAAGAGTCGGACGCCGGGTGGTCGAACATCTCCACGGCTTTGGCTGTCATATTTTGGCGAACGACCTTGTATCTGACCCGGTCCTAGCCACACGATTCGATATCACTTGGACCAGCAAAGAACAGATATACAAAGAAGCCGACGTCATCACATTACATGTTCCGCTGACGCAGGCGACTCGGCACTTAATTGGTCCAGTCGAGCTCGCCACCATGAAAACTGACGCATTGCTGATCAACACATCTCGTGGACCGGTGGTTGATGAATCGTGTCTTGTTGCTGCTCTGCGTGAAAATCAGGTCGGTGGGGCCGCTCTCGATGTATTTGAACACGAACCATACTCAGGCGAATTAACAACACTCGACAACTGCCTACTCACCTGCCACATGGGGTCCATGTCTCGTGACTGTCGGGCGCAGATGGAAACCGAATCTGTCGAAGAAGTCTTACGATATGCGCGTGGTGAATCGCCAAACCAACCTGTTCCAATGGGTTACCTATAGGGTTCGTACGATTCACTTATGATGGTCAAACCTCTCGTCTCAACATCAAACACCGCGCAAAACAATGGTGAAGAACCCCCTGTCAGTCGCACATTCCTCTGGAGTTGGTGCGTTAGTCTCATACCGATTTTGCTCGGACTGCATGCCGTGTGCTTTTGGGGTCGTGGCATCGTCGACCGAGAAGCCCGCGCATTCATTCTCAACTATCTCGCTGACCGTCCACTCGCGGCGATTTTATTCGACCCGTCCCTAAACGACTGGGGTGCCTACCAAGCCAGGGAACTGAGTTACTTAGTCGATTACTTCGACGCCCAAATACTCGCTGGGTTGTACTCGCAAGGAATGCTCCTGTTTATTCCGGCTAGTGGGGCGTTAGGACTCGCACTTTTTATGACGGTCTACAGTGCTGGCGCGATACGACTACTACGCTTAGATCGCGTCAGCACCGCAATGCTACTGAGTTTGTTCCTTAGCTCGATGGTGGTTCAAGCTTCGAGCGCCATCTTCTATCGCTCGGCAAAGATACTCGTGTCATTACTTCTCCTAACATTTCTATTTCAAACAATTTCTCTTGTTCAGATCGACCGAACGCGCCGGCCAGCAGTGTGGATGTTCGCCCTGCTTTTCTTTGTCGGTCTCGGTATGGTTCTGTCGGATCGCCAGGGACTGTTCTTTCTTCTGCTCTTCCTATCCTTGTACGTTTTGTGGGTTGTAGCGTCACCTCCATCATTCAGACCACATCCGCAAACCTCTTTGTCTATCTCCGGAGCATGTGTTGCGGCAGTGCTCGTTGGCACCGTCTATAACCAGGTGATCGCCCCATCGCTCATTCGCAACCTTAATGGCTACGACCCAGATTTTAGTTACCAAAATCTAAACCTCGAAAATCTCTGGAGCATAATTCCCTGGCAACAAGCAGGACAGATGTTTCTCCATCAAGCGGACTTGTG
>DTWD01000017.1 GCA_012963185.1 Acidobacteriota bacterium | reverse complement strand
TGGCAGTGTCGGTATTTCTATTGTTTCGAGTAGGCGTGTCGCCAGAGTTAGATGCTCGGCAAAGTCGCTCCTATCTGAGGGTGTCCGACGAACGATTGCGTGACCCAGAACCTGAGAACTGGTTGATGTATCGGCGGACCTATAATGGATGGGGATTTAGTCCCTTGGATCAAATCACCTCGCGGAATGTGACTGATTTGTCCCCAGTCTGGGTATTTCAGACCGGCGTATTTAATGAACATCATCAGGCACCTCCAATTGTCAACGATGGCACGATGTTTATTACGACTGGGAGTCATGTCATCGCGCTCGATGCTGCGACCGGTCAGTTATTGTGGCGATACGTTCGGCAACTACCTGAAAACCTTGTAGCGAGACATCCGACGAACCGAGGTGTAGCGCTGTACGAGGACAAGGTGTTCGTTGGGACCCTTGACGCATATGTTGTTGCATTGGATGCAATGTCCGGGACAGTAATTTGGGAGCAGCCCATAGAGGATTACAGGCGTGGTTATTACGTCACGATGGCACCGTTGGTGGCTGAAGGTAAAGTAATTGTGGGAACCTCGGGTGGAGAACAAGGAATACGTGGATTTGTCACGGCGCTTGATGTCGTTACCGGTGAAGAACTGTGGCGGACGTACACGGTTCCATCACCTGGTGAAATCGGCAGTGAAACATGGCCGGGTGAGACATGGCGTACGGGTGCTGGCCCTGTTTGGTTGACTGGTCATTACGACCCTATCCTGAAAGTCAGTTATTGGGGAACCGGGAACCCTGGTCCATGGATGGGGGATAGACGTTCTGGCGACAATCTGTTTACTAACTCGACGGTGGCTTTCGATGTCGATACCGGTGTTCTTCGGGGGTATCACCAATATCACTGGAACGGGTCATGGGACTGGGACGAAGCGAACGCGCCGTTACTGATTGATATTGATCGGGGAGGACAGACGATTCCGGCGCTCATTCACGCAGGGCGCAATGGGTACCTTTGGTTTCTGAGCCGCTCTGAAGACCAACTGTCTTTTATTGAGGGTAAGCCATTCGTTCACAACAACGTTTTTGAAGGATTGGATCTGCAGACCGGCCGTCCCCGATATAACGCCCAGCATATTCCTCAAACGGGTCGGCAGGTTGAGTTTTGTCCGTCGGTCGGTGGGGGCACAAACTGGCAACCTGAGGCCTTCAGCCCGGTCACGAGATTGCTGTACATTCCGGCAAATAACAACCTCTGTTCTTCTATGGAAGGGCGAGACGTGGTGTACGCACCGGGTCGTGGTTACGCCGGGGCTGAATTCATTACGTATACACGAGATGACGCAGACCACATTGGGGAATTGCAAGCATGGGATGTTGATAGCGGTGAACGGGCATGGACCAGGAATTTTCTTAGCGGGAACGGTGGCTCAATACTTGCGACCGGTGGCAACGTTTTGTTTTTGGGTGGTGCCGGAAAAGCTGCTTTTGAAGCGTTTGATGCGGTAACAGGACAGCCGTTGTGGCACCTGCCCACTAATACGGACCGCTTTGGCGTCCCGACGTCATATAGCGTTGACGGTGTGCAATATGTCGCGGTGCAAATGGGGGCGCAGCCTCTACATACCGACACTACCCATGTGGCCTCGAGACTTTCGGGACCGCAGGATGGCCTGGTTTGGGTGTTCGCCCTCGACTGTCAGTGCTGAACGAACGAGTCACATGTTACATGTCGTCGATGATTGTGTTGAACGTGTGACTGGGACGCATTGCCTTCGATGCGGCTTCCTGGTTGGGTCGAAAATAACCGCCGAGATCTACAGGTTGTCCTTGCGCCGCTAGTAACTCACTGGTGATTGTTGATTCGTGCGTACTGAGCTGTTGCGCAATGCCCTGAAAACGCTCACTTAGCGCTGAGTCTCCGGTTTGTGCAGCGAGCGCTTGAGCCCAGTAAAGGGCAAGATAGTATGTACTGCCTCGGTTATCAATTTCGTTCACCTTCCGAGACGGATACCGAGCGTTCTCGAGATAAGAGCCGATCGCCGTATCAAGGGTGTTCGCTAATACCGCTGCTTTCTGGTTCCCACTTTTTTCCGCAATCATTTCGAGAGATGGAACGAGCGCACAGTATTCACCGAGTGAGTCCCATCTGAGATGGCCTTCTTTGACCATTTGTTCAACGTGTTTGGGAGCCGAACCTCCTGCGCCTGTTTCAAACAACCCACCGCCATTTAAGAGTGGCACAATAGAGAGCATCCGAGCGCTCGTGCCGAGTTCAAGAATTGGAAATAAATCAGTGAGGTAGTCTCTCAGTACATTCCCGGTGACGGAGATGGTGTGTTCTCCACGGCGGATTCGCTCCAACGAAAATCGCATCGCATCAACCGGCTTTAGGATACGAATATCTAGGTCCGTGGTGTCGTGATCGGAGAGGTACGCCTCGACCTTAGCAATAATTGATGCGTCATGGGCGCGCTCTGGATTAAGCCAAAACACCGCCGGTGTTTTGGATGCACGTGCGCGGGCAACCGCTAATTTAACCCAATCTCGGATCGGTTCGTTTTTCGTTTGGCACATACGGAAAATATCTCCCGTGCTGACTTGCTGTTCGAGCAGTGTGCGACCGTCTGAATCGACAACACGAATAACGCCGTTACCCGCAGGCATGAATGTTTTGTCGTGAGACCCGTACTCTTCCGCTTTCTGTGCCATGAGTCCAACATTTGAGACGCTGCCCATCGTCGATGGATTGAACTGGCCGTGCGCTTGGCAGTCTTCCAAAATCGCTTGGTAAATGGTCGCGTAACTGCGGTCAGGAATCATCGCCACGGTGTCTTGCAATTCATCCGCGTTGTTCCACATCTTGCCCCCATCGCGAACTACATTCGGCATGGAGGCGTCAATAATCACGTTGTTTGGGATATGTAGGTTGGTAATCCCGTTACGTGAGTCAACCATTGCTAAGGCGGGACGTGTCGAATAGGTAGATTCGAGGTCAGCCTTGATTGCGATCTGTGTGGCTGGTGGTAGGGTTTGGAGTTTGTCCAAGACGCCCTGCAGGCCATTGTTGACATTGACTCCGGCTTCCCTCAGTACTTTGGCATGTTTGTCGAATGCATCTTTGTAGTAAACACTGACGCAGTGTCCGAACATCACCGGGTCTGACACTTTCATCATCGTGGCTTTAAGATGAAGCGAAAGCAGAGCACCATCACGTTTTGCTTCGGCCATGACGTTTTCGTAGAACTCGCGAAGCATCTTGACGTTCATGACTGCAGTGTCTATGACTTCGCCATCCTGTAGAGGGATACTGTCTTTGAGTACGGTGATAGATCGGTCTTCGCCAATAAATTCAATCCGAGCATCACATGAACCTTTGAGAACGAGAGACCGCTCACTGTCAAAAAAATCATTGGCCTGCATATGTGCGACTCGGGTGTTTGAGCCGGACGTTGGCCAGTCCTTCATCATTCTGTGAGGATGTTTTTGCGCGAATGATTTTACGGATGTCGCGGCGCGTCGGTCAGAGTTACCTTCGCGAAGGACCGGGTTTACAGCCGATCCGAGTACTTTTGAAAAACGGCCATGGATGTTTTGTTGCTCTTCGCTAGACGGTTCTTCCGGATAATCAGGGATGTCGTATCCCTGCTCCTGTAACTCCTTTATAGCCGCCTGAAGTTGAGGTATTGACGCACTAATATTTGGTAATTTAATGATGTTGGCAGCGGATGTTTTCGCCAATTCACCAAGGCGCGTTAATTCATCGTCAATTCGTTGTTCGGGGCTAAGCCGCTCTGGAAATGCCGCAATGATACGCCCTGCGAGGGAAATGTCACGGGCTTCGAAGGTGATACCGGTACCTCGAGCAAAAGCCTGGACGATCGGAAGCAGGGCATGACTCGCGAGGGCGGGCGCCTCATCAATACTTGTCCAAATGATTGTTGCGGATGACATAGCGGTCTGTACCTCAATGATTACAGAACTGTGTGTTTGCTCAGCCCGCGATCGTACCGTATTCGGGCGGTTTGGTGTTGGTGGTTACCTTATCTTTAGGGTATTTTACTTTCCGCTTCGCGACTGGGACCGACTTCCAATTGGTGGGCGGGAGATCACCCTGCCCAAATTGGTGCGGCGACTCTTTAGTCAGACCATTGACAGTTGGAGGGCACGCCCTTTATAACGGTGCTAGAACTTTTCATGCAATGAACGCCTTAAACGCGTATTTCAAAGTCCGGTGGTTCTTATGGCCTGCCGTCTGATCCTGTTTTGTACCGTAACGGTTGTATTACTGTGGTTGCCCTCTGGCGCAGATGGACAAACAGTTGATTTTCAGCGGGAGGTACGACCTATTCTGGCTGACAATTGTTTCCGGTGCCATGGTCCGGATGAGAGTTCGCGGCAGGTGCGCTTACGACTTGATACAGAAGAAGGAGCATTTGCCGAGCGCCCGAATGGACAACCAGTAGTTCCAGGCGATCCGTCTTCGAGCTTGCTATATCAGCGCGTTACGCACGATAACCAGCGGCTTCGTATGCCTCCGGTGGCTGCCAACAAAACTCTCACTGATGAGCAGATCGATATTCTTGAGCGATGGATCGATCAAGGAGCATCATGGGATCAGCATTGGGCTTTCAAAGCAGTTACTAAAAGCGTGTTGCCCGCTGTTTCGAATGAGTCGTGGGTTCGGAATCCGGTTGACCAATTTATTCTTGCTGAACTGGATGCTACTGGTCTCGAACCGGCACCGGAAGCCGATAAACGAACGATCGCGAGGCGTGTTGCGCTTGATTTAACCGGATTGCCGCCTGACCCGGTCCTGTTGGAACGTTTTCTTGCAGATGGTTCGGACGAAGCGTACGAAACGCTGGTAGAAGAGCTTCTAGCTTCTGTGCACTGGGGTGAACATCGTGCACGCTTCTGGCTGGATGCTGCCAGGTACGGCGATACACATGGGGTCCATATCGACAACTATCGTGAAATGTACCCCTACCGTGACTGGGTAATTAAGGCGTTCAATGAGAACAAGCCATTTGATGAGTTTACGGTTGAACAAATTGCCGGCGACTTACTCCCGGACCCGTCCCTTGACCAACTTGTGGCGACCGGATTTCAAAGAAATAACATCACGACGAATGAAGGAGGGGTTGTTCCGGAAGAGTACGAAGCTATTTATGCCAAGGATAGAGCCGAGACGATTGGCGGCGTATTTCTCGGACTGACCATCGGGTGTGCGACTTGCCACGACCATAAATTCGATCCGATACAGCAGCGCGAGTTTTATGCCATGACGGCGTTTTTTCGAAATACCACCCAGTATGTAATGGATGGCAATGTATCGGATCCTCCTCCGATTCTCGTGGTACCAGAGGATGCGGACCGAGCGCTTTGGGACAGTCTTCGTGCCGATGCGGCACAGCTAGATCATCGGATCGCTCGGAGGGCCGCTTCTGTGGAAGATACGTTTGCGGAGTGGCTCGCGACTGGGGAATATCAAGTATTGGCATCGCCACTTGAGGCGACAGCCGAACGAATGCGTCTTGTGCTTGATGACGCGACCACTCCTGTAGTCGATCTTAATGGGATGCGCTATCCAGTTGACCTTGAAGGTAACTCGCATATCACTGAAGGTCCTGACGGCCAGCCGAGTCTGATTTTTGGTGCGGAGTCGTGGGCGCGGTTGCCTTCATTATCCCTGAACACGGATACGGCATTTTCAATGGCACTTTGGATCTATCAACCAGAAGAAGAGGGCAACTATATCGTTGCTGGACAGTACGACGTTGAAGATGGATCCCGCGGTTGGTCAATGAATATTAGTTCGCGACAGCTGTCGTTTCGATTGACAGGCGACGAAGATTCTGAGACGGGCCGTCGGCCGGCCCCACGGGTTGCCCCGTCGAATCTCAGAAGGATGCCACCTGGGGAATGGACGCATATCGTCATTACTCATGATGGTTCCGGTGAACGCGCCGGGATGAATGTCTTTCGGGACGGAGATGTCGTTGAGGCTTCTGGTAGTGAATACTTTACG
>DTWD01000016.1 GCA_012963185.1 Acidobacteriota bacterium | reverse complement strand
CCGTTTCCTGACGGAAATCCATTTTCAGAAAACATAAACGCAAGAACTGCGGCCTTTTCGACCCGCGTCATGCTTCGTGGGCGTCCTTCCGGCATCGAAATGCGTATGCGTTCGAACAGGTCTCCGACAGAGAGGCCATTCCAAGCCCAGCGGAAATCCGGACCAGCTAAGGCCGGTGCGGTTTCTCCTCCTTCAAGTTCGGGTCCGTGGCAGTCAGCGCAGGCCGCCTCGTACAGGCCGGCACCGGTAGAGGCTTGACTCGTCGTGTAGATCGCATCCCATACGGATGTAGGGGTTTGTCCTGTCAGCGTGACTGCGAGTGGGAGAAACAGGCCAGCGCAGAATAGTGCTGCACGTTGATATCTCGGCAAGATGTTTCGATTGTACTGAATTACCGACTCGGTGTTCGGTGGCCATCTGTCGTGGCGGCGGGACCACTATCGATGCCTAGGCGTCGATTACTGAGCTTACTCCCCGCGTTCGGAGTATTTGACCGGTTATGAGCTGCTAAGCGGAACTTCGAGGTCTTCATAGATAGGGTTGTGCCGGAATCGCGCAACGGCGATCGCTGCCTCGATCAAAAGCCAGAGAGCCAGTCCAAATATTACGAGTCCGGTTGTCAGTAAGGACCATTGTTCGTTGCGCAGAAAATCGAGCAGATTGCTGGTCATGGCACTCAGGGTTGAAACGAGCATAAACGCCATTGGAATCGCCGTGTATACGATCGGCTTTCCTCGACGGAAGAGATACAGGGTGATGGCAAGCAATGCAAGTCCCGCAAGGAGTTGATTCGTGGTGCCGAATAGTTGCCATAGGATGAGGCCTGCAAAATCCCCATCAATCTGCGCGAAGGCAAAGAACCAGATTGCTGTGACCGCAACGCCAGTTGCAGCAATACGGTGTTGAAATACTGGCAGTCTAAAAGTCTCGCCCATTTCAGCGACGTTGTAGCGGAGAAGTCGAGTCGCGGAGTCGAGTGACGTTAGCGCGAATGACACGACAATTACCGCAATAAATGTAGTGCCAACTGTTTCGGGTAGTCCCAGTGTTTCAAGGAAATAGGCAGCTCCTCGGACAAAGGCGGCGATATTGTTTCCGAGTCCATCAGCGACTTGCCAGCTGACATAACGTTCAAGCCATGCTTCACGTGAGATAAACCCGGCAGTGCAGGCAAGAACCGCCATTAGCCCGAGGACAGATTCGCCCAACATGGCCCCGTAGCCGACAAAGCGTGCATCGTTTTCATTCGCGAGTTGTTTTGCAGAGGTTCCTGAGGAGACTAAGGCGTGAAACCCGCTGGCCGCCCCACAGGCAATTACGACAAAAACAAACGGGAAGATAGGAGGCGCCCCATCGGGGTTCAGATCAAGTGCGGGGGCGGCAAAGGATGGATTTGTTGCAATGAAACCGATATACATTGCCGCGACACCAAGATAGAGCAGGAGACTATTGAGATAATCGCGCGGTTGAAGCAAAAGCCAGACAGGAAGGACACTAGCAGCGGAGGCGTAGCCGAGTAGAAGCCATTTCCACTGCGAAAGACTTGGACCAAGAACAGGATATTGAATGCCTAGGGCCAGTAGCATCAGGCCGAAGAGAAAGCCGACAGCAGTCAGTTGTTTGAGCCCGTGGCCGCGGCGGTGTATGGCAGTTCCCATCACTCCGGCAATGAGAATCAATCCACCGCTCGGGATCGCTGCTTCCGGATAGAAGTCGGCGGTAAGCAGTACCGCAATGATGTGAACGAACACACCCATCGCGAGTGCAATCAGGAAGAAGATCACGAGATGAAACAATGTCTTTGCCCGTGAGCCAATCAGGCTTTCGGTGATCTTTCCGAGCGACATTCCACGTCCTCTAATCGACACGACTAGTGCTCCGAAATCATGAACAGCCCCGACGAAGACAGCCCCGATGACAACCCAGGCCATTGCTGGCACCCAACCCCAAATAACCGCGATCGCCGGTCCGAGCATCGGTGATAATCCGGTGATTGAGGCGTATTGATGTCCGAACAAGACGTAACGGTTGGTTGGGAGATAGTCGACGTTGTCTCGTAGTGTAACTGCCGGGGTTGGGCGAGATGGGTCGATTGCGAAAAGGTGTGTGGCTAAAAACCGACTGTAATAGCGGTAGGCCACGAAGTAGCAGATCAGGCAGACGCCGGCCGCGATTAGTGGACTGACCGTCATGGTTTCAATAATTCAGAACCGATGCCGCGCAGTGCTTCGAGGCCATGAACATCGTGAGATTGCAACGGGACGATAGTGCGAGGTAGGCCATGAAAAATATCGTCGATTTGTTTTAGGTATTTATTTTGCTGCGCTCGTCGAGCGTCAATAAATTCACCGGACGCATGGATCGTGTCCGTCAGAACTCGATTAACAATAAGTGCGGAGACTGACACATCGAATCCCGCTAGAGTCTCTACTACTTTCTGGCTCTCTAGTATGGATAACCGGTCCGCATTTAATACCAACAAGAAGGCGCTTATCGTGTTATCCAGTAAGTATTCTCGTGCCGTCGTGAACTTTCGTCGCCTGGCGGTCAGTAGGTTGTTGACGCGTTCCTCGACACTGCCGGACTCGTAGTCTGTAGGGGTGTCGAGGAGGGATAGGTCGTCCCCTTTTTGTCGTCCGCCGGTAAGGTTTCCCAGCAGCGTCGAGAAACGAGCCGATTGCCGGCGGCGCTTTAGTAGTCCGTCGGTCCATGCGCTCATGACCTCAGGAAGGGAGAGTAGTCGCACGGTATGTCCACTCGGTGCCGTGTCAAAGATGACCAAGTCATATCGAATGCCAGCGGTTGCCATTAATTCTGCGACTCGTTCCAATAGTGCCGCCTCGGTGGCGCCAGGTGTATGCGTGGCAAGATTGAGTTGACGGTCGATCTCGGAATACAACCTCGGGTGAACGAAACTTTTCATCTGTTCTTTAACGGTAGCGATATGTGTTTTGGCTTCGTAGTCTGGATCAATTTCAAGCGCCGTCAGGTCGGGCGCAAGTCGTGTCTCTTGATCGCCAATATTCTGTCCGAAGATATCTCCGAGCGAATGCGCGGGGTCCGTGGATACGAGAAGACACGATCGACCACGCTCGGCAGCCACTGTCGCAAGTGCGGCGGCCGTCGTCGTCTTGCCGACCCCACCTTTGCCACCAACAAAAAGTATGCGGCGCTCAATCAGACTGTTAACAACACCGGAAGTGGTCAAGGGGTGAGTGCTCCAGTCCCATGCGAGTGTGCCACTCATGGAATCGTTCGAGCAAGATTGGCTGTAGTTCGAGCGTGTAGTAGGTTGCGGGATTTGGTATTCCCAGGAGTTCTGCGTACACAAACAACATAAAGAGGTCGTCTTCGTCGCGCTTTGCTCTGGCTATTGCACCCCGATACGGCGCCTCGTAGAACTCCTTAAGCAATGCACGAAACGTGTTTGGGCGAGACGTGCTCATCGTTCTTAAAATGCTTCGCGTGCCCTATTTGCCGATTGCTGGAGTTTGGGCAGCACGCCGCTCGCGCATTAGGGCAGAGGACGCTTCGAGCATGACGAAAATTGCACAGATGATGATGGCGATGTCAATGGCCAAGAGGACGTATTGTCCATTATTGAAGTAGTTCCGTAGTCCGATTAAGGCACTGGCAAGTGCCATTGTTGTGACGAAGATCATGGGGGTCAGTGTGTAGCGAGAAGGACGACCCAGTTTGACGAGGATCGTGCTAATCACCAGCAGCGTCAGGCCGGCTAAGAGTTGGTTCGTTGTTCCAAAGAGTGGCCAGATGGCCATTCCGCCTGTGCCTAGTGGTGCTCCAGGCGGTGTCGCACCAAACGCCAGAAGAAGGCAAGCGGAAACGGCCAGCCCAGTGGCAACATAACTGTTATTGAGTATGGGAATGTCGTAAATCGTGCCCCATTCTTGGATGATGTAACGCTGTAATCGAACCCCTGCATCCATGGTGGTACCGGCGAAGAGAATTGCCATGACGGTCAGTAGCGTTGCCGCAAACGTAAAAGACAGTCCAAGGCCGTTGGAAGCGATCGTGGCGCCACCCTGCACGAAGGCGGCTATGGCATTAAAGTTGTCATAGTCGGAATACGCCGCTTCCCATTCCCCAAAAGATGCGAACCCTGCCGATACAGCAATAATGGCGATTAGTGCGAGTGCGCCTTCGCCGACGGAACCAAGGTACCCCACCTGACGGGCATCAGGTTCCTTGTCGAGTTGTTTCGAGGTTGTTCCAGAACTGACCAGACCGTGAAATCCAGAAATCGCACCGCAGGCAATAGTGACAAACAGCAGAGGGAAAATGGGTGGCGCCGAAGCTGGAACATTGGAGTTGATGGCAGGCGCAACGATTGTTGGGCTGCTTATTAACACCGCGCCATAGAGGAGGCCGAGTCCAACGAACAGTTGGATGCCGTTAATGTAATCCCGGGGTTGGAGGAGGAGCCAGACGGGTAGCATCGAAGCGACGGCAGCATAGAAAAAGAGCAATAGGATCCATTGAGCCTGTGGGGGTAACCCGAAAATCATTGCAGGTAGCTCAATGGGAAACACTTCGCCGAGTCCGATCACAGCGTACAGAATGACCGTGCCGATAATGGTCGGCCACATGATTCCCACACGAACCTTGTAGAGCAACACTCCAATGACCATGGCGACGAAGACAGCACTCCAGACTGGGATGACACTGGAAGGTGTCTCTACGTGCGCTGCTGCGATAGAGACGGCAAACACGGCGTTAACCATCAGAAGCAGGAAAAACACCACGATCATGAAAAGCGTCCTTGCCCGATGACTAACAACCTCTCCCGTCAGGTAACCGACGGATTGGGCTTTGTTTCTGACGCTTGCCCAAATCGCGCCAAAGTCATGCACGCCCGCAAAAAAAATCGTGCCTACAATGACCCAGATAAAAGCAGGCAACCAGCCCCAAATTACAGCGATACCAGGACCGATGATCGGAGCTGCTCCAGCAACTGCAGTGAAGTGGTGTCCCCATAGGACAAACTTATTGGTCGGCACATAGTCGATGTCGTCTCGCATCGAATGGGACGGGGTCTCGAAATCAGGGTCAAGTTGGTAAATCTGTTCAGCTATGAACTTCGAGTAGAAGCGGTAGCCAGCGAAGATTGCCACCAGACCTGTTATTGCAAGAACAACCGCGTTCATTGTGTGTTCTCCTTCAAAAATCTCGAGACGCAGGATACCCCGGAATGCTTGTTGCCGCACGCACGGCTCGAATAATTGCGTCTGCTGTGGCATCGGCGGCGAGTGCCCCGATACGCAAGAGGTTGGGGGCCTCGGTTCGGTTGCCTGTTGCCAGGGCAAAGATCGTATCGCCGTCCGCGGGTGTATGTGCTGGCCGCACAGCCCGTGCGAGGCCTGATTGAGCCATGCGCGCGACGACGCTGAGTTGTGCTGGCGTGAGCGTTGCGTTTGTTACAACAACTCCGATGGTTGTGTTTTGACCGTCTGGTATGTTTGGTTCGGTCGACTCGGTGCGCCTGAGAATTGTGCGTGCATCGGCAAAACCACGGCCATCACTTGTGCGGACCCCTGCGATAATTAATCCTGTTTCAGGATCGATGATGTCACCGACCGCGTTAACAGCCATTAGTGCTGCGACCTGAATTCCGTTTGGTAGTTCGACTAAGGCAGTACCGATACCACCTTTCATCGCACGGTTGGCACCGCCGAGTTTTCCGATAGTGGCGCCGGCCCCCGCACCCACGTTACCTTCCTCTACATTCTGAGAGTTCGCTGTGGTAGCTGCCTGATACCCACAGTCAGACGTGGGTCGAATTGACGGATTACCTACGTTTAGATCATATAGAACGGCAGCAGGCACAATCGGAACGGGGCCAGCTCCTGTTTGGAACCCAATCCCGCGTTCGTCAAGATATCGCATGACGCCATCAGCACTAGAAAGGCCGAAGGCGCTTCCGCCAGAAAGCACAATCCCATGAATTCGCTGCACACGGACATTAGCTGGATCAAGGAGCGCGGTTTCTCGAGTGCCTGGTGCGGCACCGCGGATGTCGACGGCCGCTGTCGCGCCGTTCTCAACGAGCACAACTGTGCAACCGGTCGGTCGTCTGGTCAGCGTATGGTGCCCGACTTTGACTCCGCGAACTGCCGTCAAACCACGAGCGGTTGCAATCACAGAGGGCGAAACATTCCAAGCCAAAAAGGCTCCCAGTAGTATGGCGAGGTAGATTCGACAATTCGGCATGGTGAGTTTGAATCGTACCTGAAAAGACCGTTTGGTCGCTAGCAACAAAGCATTGCAGAAGCGTGTTTGTGGAGATTAGGTCAGACTGAATAGCGTCAGATGTGTTATCTCCTGGCGGCCGATGCGATCGCGTTGTTACATATGGCGTTCGTACTGTTTGTCGGCATCGGCGTGGTAGCAGTGTGGAGGTGGTGGCGACTTGTCTGGCTGCACGTGCCGGCGGTCGTTTGGGGGATCACGGTTGAGCTTACGGGTGAGGTCTGTCCGCTAACGCCGTTGGAGCAGTGGTTGCTTAGGCAGGGCGGTCAGATGGATTATCAGGGTGCGTTTTTGACGAATTATCTGTCCCCGCTGTTGTATCCGACTGGATTGACGGTCGATAGCGGAACGGTCACCGTGCAGCCTGGCGGCGGCACGCTAACGATCGTGCCGGGCAAGCTGCTGACCGCAAACGATTCTG
>DTWD01000015.1 GCA_012963185.1 Acidobacteriota bacterium | reverse complement strand
ATCATAATTCCTGCCTCTGAAATAAATCCTTCTGTCATTTACACTAGACCAGCCGTGTGACAGAGCAGGTCCTCTACGGCGTATGTGACAACCGTAGGCTGAGGGAGAATGGATAAGGACTTTTTTGAGGGGCAGAGAGACCACACATGCGACCGAGCATACTTGTCTTCGTGATTGCTGGCGCAGCGATCATCCTGTCAGCGCAGGCATCCGAGCGCCGGTGGTTAGCAGGTGACTCTCACGTACATAGCCACTGGAGTCCAGGCTACGATCGAACCGGTGACACGCCTCGTGTGATTAAGGGCCGCGATGCGATCTACTCGACGCCGCAGAACGCATCGATGGCTGAGCGGTTCGACTTAAGTTGGATGGTGACCACTGACCACGGTGGTCCAAATCACGCGAAGTTCAATGCGACACAGGCATACGCCGAGTTGGCGGAGTCCCGGGAATTGGTACCTGATGTCTTGCAGTTCTACGGCATGGAGCTCAACATGCCAGGCATGGACCACCACACGCTGATCGTGCCGAACGCTGATGATGAGTCGTCGGTGCTGTTTCAAATAGAGTCCCGGTTTGACAAGAATGAGGTGTGGCCGGTCGATCCTGAACGTGACACAGAGGCGGCGAGGGTCAGCGCATTGGACTACATGCGAGAGTTGCCTCGATTGCCGTTGGTGTTTGCGAACCATCCGTCGAGATCTGCTACGGGACTCGGCCAGTACGGGTATGACGAACCATGGGAACTCAGGGCCAACAATGAACGGGCGCCAGAAGTGTATCGTGGAATGGAAGGCGCACCAGGACATCAGGCTGGGGCTTTCACAGTGTCAAATGTATCGGGCCGCCCCCCCGCCGCTCGAGGCGCGTACCGAAACGAAGGTGCGCGGACACTCGGCGGCTTTGATCAAATGACGGCAATCGTCGGTGGCTTATGGGATTCGATGCTGGGGGAGGGACGACGTTTCTGGATCGTCGCCACATCTGACTCACACAAGCACTACACGGAGACGGAGCAACGTGGTGTGGATTTCTGGCCTGGCGAGTTTCACAAGACTTACGTGCATGCTCGAAAGAGCTACGATGACGTGCTGGATGGTCTCAGGGCTGGAAGAATTTTCGCTGTGGCCGGGGACCTTGTCACGGAGCTCGATGTTGTGACGACTGGGGCGGCAGGAACTGCGACAGTTGGTGAGACGTTGCATGTCTCAGCCAATGAGCCAGTCGAGGTTTCGATACGTTTTCGTGATCCGAAAGTGCCAAACGGGAGTGGGGATGACCCCACGGTTAATCGACTTGACCTGATCCTCGGACACGTCCGAGGCCCGGTGACCGACCCGAACACCGACACAAACGAGACCACGCGGGTGGTTGAACGATTTTCGGAATCAGATTGGACTCGAGATGGTGAGATGGTGACCGTAAGAACGATCCTTCGGACCGTCGACAGAGATGTCTACATCCGAGTCCGTGGGACGAGCGGACACGATGCCGAACCCGTGATGGATACAGTCGGGGAAGATCCATGGGCCGATCTCTGGTTCTATTCGAACCCAGTTTTCATCGATGTGAGATAGGTCAATTGATACGCATTCGATGCGCCAATTGATAGTCGTAGGCTGTCACTTAAGCTGTCAAATGGGAGAAAACAAAAGGGCCAATCATCAGATTGGCCCTTTTTTCTAGCAAAAATGGTCGGGATGACTGGATTTGAACCAGCGACCCCCTGACCCCCAGT
>DTWD01000014.1 GCA_012963185.1 Acidobacteriota bacterium | reverse complement strand
TTCGGTTTCTTTGGAGAGACATCGTCGGCATCACTTAATAACGTCATGGATTCTTTTCTGGTTCCTGCTCTGCAGTTGATCTTTCCTGCGCATGCCGATCGATGGCATTGTTAATGGTGTCAGCGGTAACACCGAAGTGAGACGCATCCCACACCACGTGTCCTTTGTAAATCAAAAGAGCTTGCGGCGTTTCATGTCGCACATTGAAGCGCGCTGCCACAGCATCTGAAATACCCCGATGCGTCTGGACAGTGACAATCACGTACCGGGTCGTATGTTGACCGGCACTGAGATGTTCCACTAATTCATCGTAAGCTTGCGCACTGGTACCGCACGTAACACTGTGTTTAAACAATAAGACCAAATATTCCTCTGACGCGGCGATGGCGTCCTCAAGCGCATCACCGCTGTCCAGCACAATCAAATCCGAAGGCATTTCACAAGTGTAGCAATCGCGTTCCCACTATGGTGACACCCAACTCAATTCAAGAAGAACCAAATACACTGAGATGGGTCCAGTACACGAACGTCTGCAGCTCTTGTCCGTCTACGTTCGAGACAGGTGGCTTCAGGATGAGTTGATCGTTGCGAAACTCGAAAGCTCGGGAAACATCGTCGCCGGCCATGTTTGGATTGAGATGGCCGTCCCTTCGATGGACGACCACGCCCTCGTCACTGTCCACCTTGAACGAACCAACGTAACTAACATAACTCTGCATCGCGTCTACGGCTTCCGTCGCCGTCGGTCGAGCCCCTTCGTACAGCGCACGGTCCGGCCGCATAAGTTGGACCATCATGTAACCGGACGGCATATAAATGAGATATCCCTGTCCATACTGTGGTGTCGGCACCTCACGACCGTCGGTAGTCCGTCTCTCCACCCTATCGATTTGCCAAAATCCGAGAAACCGAGAGTCTCGGTCACCCGAAGTCGACGGCTCAAGCTTCTCCCAGACAGTGCGCAACTGAATACCTGTCGTGCCATATCCACATCCGCGGTCTGTCAGAAAGGAATCGGGACATTGCAGACTTGGCGTGAGGACGAGTTGATTCGCCACAAACTCGTAGAACGGCTGTGTGTCCCCACCAGCACCCCGTGGATTGAGACTCCCAATCACTTGATTCGAGACATACCCTTTCACTGCGTCTACCGCATAGGACCCAAAATAGGCCGTGTAGCTCTCGACCGCAGCAAGGGCTTCCTCAGGCATGAACACATTACCGGCGCTCTCCGCGCGACCGTCCTGCTGCACAACAGCTGCCATCCGTTCATCGTGATACATCAGATAGCCGAGCGGCTCCCCCCGTCCTATCTCTTGATGGACGAAGTCCTGAAGCGGTTCGCCCGTCTGGTCGTAACGTTCTACTCGGACGAGCTTCCAGGTCCCACCAAACAGGGTCCGCGCATCGGCCAGTTCAGACATGGAGTCGGTGGTCTCCATCGACGACATGGACTCCGGGGTCTGACAGCCGGTAACTACACCAACCAACACCATGCACGTCACTACCCGACCAAGGTCCCAACGTCGTAGAAGATCTCGCAACTTCCTCAACTCCTTAACCTCTAAGGCCCTGGCCGCCACGGTCACGCGCGCACAATCGGCGAACGCATGGGCCATGCAAGCATCCACAGCAGTATTCATTTATCTTTCGTCCAGTGGATTTTCACGGTTTAGACTGCTCGTAGGCAAATGGTGCCGTGAAGGAGGATGACAAGTGTTCCGAAAGCCTTTTGGCAAGGTTAGTGTCGCGGTCACAGTCTCGCTATTGATGTTTCTCGGCACTTCTGGTGTGGCTCAGGTAGCCCAGCCAGGGGTGCGACTCAACACTGATGAGATCGAAGCCATAGCGAATCGAGTCCGAGCTGGCCGTAGTTTACAACCGGAACGTTGGCCAAACGGTGCACGGGTCGCCGTGTTGCTGTCGTTTGATGTTGACAACGACACCATACTTCTTGCCCGGAGCGCCAATCCTTCTATCGGGGCGATGTCCCAAGGAGAATATGGGGCCCGCGTTGGTCTGCAGCGCGTGGTCGATCTTGTTGATCGGCACAACATTCCAGCATCGTTTTTTATCCCAGCTGTCAGTTTAATCCTTCAGCCAGACATGGTCGACGTCATACAGCGATCGGGTCAGCATGAATTCGGTGTTCACGGATGGATCCATGAATTGAATACCGAGTTGGATGGTGAAACCGAGCGAGACCTGATCGGCAGAGCGACGGACTATCTAGAGAACGTCACGGGGCGGAGACCCGTTGGCTACCGGGCGCCATCCTGGAACTTCAGTCCGAACACGCTCCGCATTATCAGGGGTTTTGGATTTCTGTACGACAGTTCTCTAATGGCTGATGATCGACCTTACGAACTTCTCCAGAACGGCGAAGCGACGGGAATCGTTGAATTACCGGTCGAGTGGATTCTCGACGATGCGCCGCTGTTAAATCCACGCGGCACGAGCTATACGTCACCCCGAGAATTACTCCAGGTCTATATCGATGAGTTCGACAAAGCCTACGAAGAAGGCACGATGTTCCTACTTACGACACATCCCCATATTATTGGACACCGTTCGCGCATTCTGATTCTTGAAGAACTCATTTCGCACATCCAGTCGGTTGGCAATGTCTGGTTCG
>DTWD01000013.1 GCA_012963185.1 Acidobacteriota bacterium | reverse complement strand
GCGTGGAACGACACCTTCTGGAACAACGAGCGGCTTGGAGACCTGCTGACATTGTCTCTGGCGGAAACCGATCCCGCCAAGCGCCACGCGATGCATTGCGAGATGCAGACCCTGGTAAACACGGGGAGCGGCATGGTGATTCCCTACCACGTCAATATCCTCGACGGCGTCAGCGACAAGATCCACGGCATTAAAAATGTCCCGCTGGGTGCGCTGGGTGCCTACACCTGGCCTGAGTTTGCTTGGAAGACAGCCTAAGGGTCGTCGTCTTTTGTAGACAAGAAAGGCCTGCATGAGCATTGTCTCCTGCAGGCCTTTTTCTTTTGGTTTTTAACGGTGCCCTGATCGAGCGAATTCATTTCGAGCCATAACGGACCATGTTGCAGCGCGCCATTTTGCAGCGGACACTGGTGGGGTTTGTGACACTCCTGTTCGTGTCGGTTTTGATTTTTGTCGGCACCAGCATACTGCCCGGGGATGTCGCGCAGATCATTCTGGGGCAAATGGCAACGCCAGAATCTCTCGCGGCCTTGCGTTCCAAGCTCGGGGTCGATCAACCGGCGTACATCCGCTACTTTATGTGGCTGGGTGATTTTCTGACCGGTGATCTCGGCGTCTCCAAGGCCGGTTCAGGTTTCGGTACCGTCGGGACACCGATTTCGGAAATGCTGATCCCACGTCTGTTGAATACGTTGCAGCTTGCCAGTGTGGTTGCGGTGATTGCGATTCCGCTGTCGTTGGCTTTGGGCCTGCTCGCGGCGATGCATCCGGGGACCCGGCTCGATCGCATTGTCACCTTTTCTACGCTGAGTCTGATTTCGGTACCGGAATTCATGGTTGCGACGTTCCTGGTGCTCATACTGGCGGTGTTTCTCCGTTGGTTGCCGGCAACGGCCTATATGAGTGGAGATGAAACCGGTTGGAAGTTAATTAGGGCACTGGCGATGCCCACATTGACCCTGGTTATCCTGGCGTCCTCACAGATCATTCGAATGACGCGTGCGACAGTGCTGAATGTCATGAGTTCCCCCTACATTGAAATGGCAATTCTTAAAGGGGTGCCCCGGAAGCGAATCATTTTGCGCCATGCGCTGTTTAACGCGATTGGACCCATCGTCAACGTGATCGCATTAAATCTTGCGTGGCTCATCAGTGGGGTGGTCATCGTTGAGACCATTTTTGCCTATCCGGGTCTGGCCAAACTGATGATCGATGCGGTCCAGACTCGGGACCTGCCATTGGTTCAGGCCTGTGCCATGATTTTTTGTGTGGTCTACATCATTTTGATCTTGATTGCAGATATGGCCTCCATCCTCTCAAATCCGCGCTTACGGCATCCCAAATAGAGACGCTTATGTCGGAGATGGAGGAGCAAACCAACACAGCGGTGCAGTTCGAGGAACTTCCGGATGCCCCGCCCAGGCGCCGGTTGAAGTTGTCCTGGAGCGGGAAGCTCGGGATCTGTGTGATCGGGTTCTGGGCGATCATCGTAATCATCGGGCCGTACATCGCCCCCTATCATGAAGCGGATTTCCTGGACGAAGCGCTCTTTATCGTGCCGGGTAGCGATGACCTCTATCCCGACACCGATTATCAGCCGCCGAGCAAGGTGGCCTATCTCGGTACCGACTACCTAGGGCGCGATATCCTGTCTCGAATTCTTTTTGGCGCCAGGACCACCATCGGCATCGCCCTGATTGCGTGTTTGCTGGCCTACCTGATCGGTGTGACGCTGGGGATTGCGGCGGCCGTTGGGACTGAACGTTTCGATATGCTGATCAGTCGGCTCAACGATGCTTTTCTGGCGATTCCGCACATCATGTTGGCCCTGGTCGTGATTGCGGCAATCGGCAGCACGATCCCGATTCTCATTTTGGTCGTTGGGTTTATCTACGCGACGACTGTGTTCCGTATTGCACGTTCGCTGGGACAGGACGTTAGGGTGAGCGATTTTGTCGAAGCGGCGCGAGTACGCGGCGAAGGCCTTTGGTGGATCATTACCCGTGAGATACTGCCCAACGTCGCCATGCCGCTGGCGACAGATTTTGGTGTCCGGTTTGTCTATATCATTCTCTTTATTGCGGCCTTAAGTTTTCTCGGCCTGGGGGTTCAGCCGCCGATGTCGGACTGGGGCAGCATGG
>DTWD01000012.1 GCA_012963185.1 Acidobacteriota bacterium | reverse complement strand
TCGAACAGGTACTGCGAAATTATATTATGCAGACCATCTCGGTAAATGAGCGCCTTCAACTGGTTCCTCTTGAAGCGTCGGATGCTGCAGAGTTGTTTTCACTTACTGATGCTAACCGTAGCTATCTTCGGAACTGGTTGCCGTGGTTAGATAACATTCGCCGAGTCGATGATGCGAGAGCGTTCATTCATGTTGCGCAATTGCAGATGGGACGCAACAATGGGGCTCAACTGGCAATCAAGTTTGATGGTCGTATCGCTGGGGTGATTGGTCATCATCAAATAGATTGGCGCAATCGGTTAACGTCGCTGGGGTATTGGCTTGATGCAACCTATCAAGGACTTGGTCTGGTGACAGCGTCAGCTGGTGCATTGATTGAGCATGCATTTAACGAACTACGGTTGAATCGTATTGAGATTCGTTGCGCTGTGGACAATCAGAAGAGCCGAGCGATACCAGTCAGACTTTCTTTTCAGGAGGAAGGACTCTTGCACGACGCCGAATGGCTTTACGATCATTTTGTTGACCATGTGGTGTACTCGATGTTGTTGAAAGAATGGAGCAAGGCTAGCGTGAGCGCCGAAGTTCCGAGAGGCGAAAAACGTTTATGAGGGATTGGGGGCAAATTCAGATCGCAAACAAGGTCTTTCATTCCGGCTATGGTGTCTGTCTATTTGGTTTCGTCGTGAGTGCAGGCGTATCGCTCATTGCGCAAGATTGGCCACAGTTTTTGGGCCCCGACCGCAACGGCGTCTATGAGGGGCCGGCCTTAGCTCGCGAATGGCCAGGTGAATCACCCCGTGAACTGTGGAGGCGATCTGTGGGTGCAGGTTTCGCCGGCCCGATTGTTGTGGAGGGTCGCGTCCTACTCTTTCATCGTGTTGCCGGAGAAGAGGTCCTAGAGGCTTTCGTGGCCGATACGGGTGAACCGCTGTGGCGGTATGCGTATCCGACAACTTATCGAGATGATTTCGGTTTTGACGAAGGACCGCGTTCGTCACCAGTTGTTGACACTGGGCGGGTATTTACATTCGGGGCTCAAGGGCAATTACATGCTGTAGATCTTGAGACGGGTTCGGGTCTTTGGAATGTCGATACGAGAGAGCAATTTCGGTTTTCGAAAGCATTCTTTGGCGCTGCCGGAACGCCGTTGGTCGAAGATGACCGCGTGCTGGCGAATATCGGTGGACAAGATGGTGCGGGCATTGTCGCGTTCAGCGCGTCAACCGGTGATGTTCTTTGGACATCGACGAATGAGGAGGCCAGTTACTCGTCACCAGTTGCTGCAACATTCGGTGGTGTTCGCCACGTGTTGTTTTTCACCCGAGATAATGTTGTGGCGCTTGATCCTGCTACAGGACGAATCCGTTTTCAACGTAGTTGGCGCGCGCGTATGCGCGCGTCTGTCAATGCGGCAACACCGCTCGTGGTGGATGACCACCTCTTTATTTCGGCGCAGTATGGGACTGGAGCTGGCGTATTTAGGATAGTAGGTTTGAATCTAGAAGAAGTGTGGACGTCGGACGATGTGCTGTCTAATCACTATGCTACGAGTGTTTATCACGATGGGTATTTATACGGGTATCATGGACGGCAAGAGTACGGTCCGAGCTTTCGAGCCGTCGCGTTTGAGTCTGGCGAGGTGGCTTGGGACACGGGACCATTTGGAGCTGGGAGTGTTGCTGTCGCAGGTGACCTACTCGTTCTTATGAGAGAGTCAGGTGAATTGGTGCTGGCCAACGCGTCCCCCGATGGATTCGTACCGGTTGCGACTGCTCAGTTACTCCCCCCAACGGTTCGGGCTTATCCCGCTATTGCGGAGGGTCATTTTTTTGTACGCAACGACGACACTCTACTGGCTGTTGACCTGACGCCATAGATCTCTTGGGCATCGAAGCTGTGCGCATTGTCGTAACACTCAATGCTTGACTGCATGCGCATGACATCGTTTATTCGGAATATCAACCGTGCTGATTGAATAGTCGAGAGGAGTCGATTCGCACCATGCTAGAACTGCTGTTGGTGGTTACGGTGGTCTTAATGACGTCCGCAATCTGCTCGTTGTTTGAGGCCGTGTTGTATTCCGTTCCTGTAAGTCGCATCGAAGCTTTGGTGAGGGCTGGTCGCCCAACCGGCCGCATGCTCAAAGAATTACGGCGTCAGGTTGACCGGCCAATTGCTGCGGTGCTGTCGCTGAACACGATTGCGAACACGGGAGGTGGCGCCATCGCTGGTGCTCTCGCAGTCGCGGTCTTTGGTGGAGATATTTGGTTGTTTTCGTGTGTCTTTACGCTGGCTATCTTGGTTTTCGCTGAGGTACTACCGAAAACTATTGGTGTTGTCTACGCGCGTGATCTTGCGCCATTGATAGCTAGGCCTCTGCGGGGTCTAGTCTGGCTGTTTCGACCGCTCATTGCATTGACCCAGCAAGTCACCAAGTTGGTTTGGACCGGCCAACAAGAGCAACGAGTGTCAGATGATGAACTGTTAACCATGGTTGGGCTCGGCTTGCGGTCAGGCGATTTGCAGCCACATGAAGCGCGAGTCATTCGTAATGTGCTCGCGCTTGAGCGACGTACCGCGGCTGATGTGATGACCCCGAGAACTGTCGTGTTCACCTTGGAAGCGCAGACCACGGTCGGTGACGCCGCACAGAATCCCGAACTGGAAAAATATAGCCGGGTGCCGGTATTCGAAGGTGTCGCGGAGGACCTCGTTGGGGTTGTGCACAAAGTTGATATTCTCAAATCGGTGGCAAATGATCAGTTTGATACGACTCTTACGGCCTTAATGAGACCGATTCATTTCGCAGTTGATACGACGTCGCTGGATCGCTTGTTGTTGGTTTTCCTTGAACGTCGCCAACACGCGGTAGCGGTCATTGATGAATTTGGAAGTTTTGCTGGTCTTGTCACGTTGGAAGATGTGCTTGAAGAATTGCTCGGGCGAGAGATCGTCGACGAATTTGATCAAGTGACTGACCAGCGGGCCTTCGCTAAACGCCGCCGTGCTGAGACCTTGCGTAGTCGAAGTTTATCGTCCGGGATGAGTGACTGACTAAATGTGGAGCGACAGCCGTTCGGGAGGGCCGTCGCTCCAAGGTGGACGGTATCTACAAAATGTTTCTGTGGCTACTGTGCAGATCTGTTGAGTAATAGTTTTTGCACGCGCCAGTTGTTCATGTCGGCAACATAGAGTGTGTCTTCGGACAGACAAGACAGTCCATGGGTCCAATTGAACTGACCTAACTGACGCCCGGATTCACCAAGCCATCCAAGAATTGTTCCGTCAAGTGTCATTTTGTAGATTCGGCCAGGTTCTACGTCTGACGCAAACAGATACTGCGTATCCCCACCGGAAATACAGATTGTCCAGGGTGCAGTTTCGTCTGGAGGGTTTGGATTCTTGTTGCCAAGTACCGGTTGTCGGGTTTTGTCGTACGGTGTATTGAGATAGATGATTTGCTTTAGATTTCCATCTGAGTCGAATTTTTGTATGCGACGGTTTCCTCTGTCTGCGACATACACAAACCCATCTCGGTCGACTCCCATGTTGTGTGGTAGCCGAAACTGACCGGGTTCGGTTCCATAGGTGCCCCAGGTTTTAATCCAGTTTCCGTGTTTGTCAAACTTGGCAACCCGTGAATTTATATACCCATCGCTAACGTAAATATTGTCGTCTTGATCCCAGCCAACATCCGTTGGTCCATCGAAGTAGCCATCTACATGCACTTTATCTTTCGGTAGAGCGTGATGGGGTGGTTCATATCCTTCAGGACGGCGGCCGAGGTTCAATGTGACATAGCCCGCCGGATTAATCTTGGTAACCGCGTTGGTGCCTTTGTCGACAATCCACAGATTGTCGTACTTGTCGTAACGTGCTGAATGGGAGTACCCGAACCCGTAGATACCTTGTCCGATTTCTCGGACAAAATGCCCGCGGTCGTCAAACTCGAGTAATTGCGTGGTTGCATTCCCGAAAAGAGGTCCCGTTGTAGCAGAGCCAGGATGGTTGAGCACGAGGAGATGCCCTTTAGAGTTTTCGGCCACGGCTAACGTTTCACCTAGATTCATTTCTGGTGGGTACTTTAAGTAGTTCGGCGCCGAAACAAACGGAATCTCCGGCGCGTTACTGTTGTCGATTTGCTGCGCTGTAACAGGTACAAATGCGAGGCTGATAGCAATGATGATGGCTATAGTGATGCGTTGCACGAGGTCCTCCTTACAATTGTTTTACAAGAAGCGTATCAAGCTATTGGGAGATATGTACTTCGGCGAGCGATATTCCTCGTTCACCAGCGACCGCATATAGCAGATAGACTCGACCTTCTTCCTCATAAATTGCTGGATCGCGAATTTGATTTACTGGCACATTAATCGAACCTCCTCGCGATGGCTCGACAGGTAAGTCGCTGCCTTCCCAGGGGAACTCCGCGCGCAATACTTCTACTGGGTCACTGCGTGTCCACGTCATCCATTCACTGCTGAGGTCAATGTGGGAGACGTATATCCGTTCTGGAGCGTCATTTCTTTCCGTCCAGAACACAAACAATTGGCTCCCTCTCTTCAGTAGAGCGGAGTGTCTCATGTCAGGATTGAAGAGATTGGGGCCTTCTTCGAAGCCGGTCAACCCGTTACGGGACCGATACATCACTCCCGGCATTGCAAGCGCGTAGGTAAAATTGTCGTGTTGGAAGGCTCTGAAATATGGCCGACCAAGAATTTCAGGATGTCCGTCGAAATGTATGCCGTCGCTGGAAGTCGCGACTCGAGTCACTTGTGGACCGATGTCTCGCCCATGAACGTACATGACGATTTGTTGTGTTTCGTGTGATACATGTACATCCGGTGAAGCGACATGCGGGTAGGCGCCATAGCCGGTGGGCGTTCCAGTTCCGTCTAGGCACGGGGGGCAACTCGTCGGAAAATGTGATTGCTCGATTTGTAGCGTTCCCGGTTCATACGTTGTCCAGGGACCAGTCAGTTCGTCCGCATAAGCCAAGCGGATATAAAGTCCTCGATGGTCGGAGAAATACAGGTAGTACCGCCCCAATGGGTTTTCGATCCAATCCGGCACGCGAATTAGAGAAGGCCCAGCAATATTGCTCCCCATTCGTCCGTCCATTTCAGGGCGGATGATGGGGCTATCCACTAATCGTTCAACGTGAATCGTTTGGGAGAAGCCGTGGTCGATCGATGATGCGAGCAGAAGAACGACGGTGAACACGACCGAGCGAATTCGTGCTGGCTGCATGGGTGAGACCCCCGTGTCAATGAATTAAGAGTGTGACGAAGGTGCCCGGAAAATCTCTGGTGCCGGAGGTGGGACTCGAACCCACACTAGGGGTGAAC
>DTWD01000011.1 GCA_012963185.1 Acidobacteriota bacterium | reverse complement strand
TGTCTCCTAATTGCGAGTGAGGAACGTGTACTGACCCGAACCAATACCGATCACTATATCCCTCTCCTCCACCTCAACACTCGTCACACCGGCAGCCTGCTCAACGGGTAGACCACTTTCTGTGATTTCACGATTGGCCGCATTGGGAAGTCGCACGGTCGCGGTCGTGTTAGCCGGAATAGTCACACGCAAAGTAAATCCGTCGTTCCCATAATCCCACCGTGACTCGGTGTGACCATACATACTGTCAAAGGCTGCACCCGCATAGGTCAGATTGCCGCCTGGATGGGGATGAATCTTAACGTGCTTGTACCCCGCGCCACTCGAATCAGTGTCGAGACCTGCCACCGTTTGATACATCCAATCTCCGACCGCTCCGTAAGCATAGTGATTAAACGAGTTCATCTCGGCACTCTGAAAACTTCCATCCGGACGCCTGCCATCCCAACGTTCCCAGATTGTCGTCGCCCCCTGTGTCACAGGATAAAGCCAGGAAGGATATGTGTCTTGAAGCAATAAATCATAGGCAACATCCACATAGCCAAATCGCGTTAACACGTGATTGAGATACGGTGTCCCAAGAAAGCCAGTCGTTAAATGATTTCCTCGTGAACGAATATCATCAACAAGACGCTGCGCCGCAATGGGCCGCAATGACTCAGGCAATAAATCGAACTGCAATGCGAGCACATAGGCCGTCTGCGTATTTTCGGCAACCCGTCCGGTTACGGTAACAAATTCACGCTGATAGGCTTCAACGATCCTCGCCCGCAATGCTTCATATTCATCCGCTTCTGCCATTCGACCCAAGACCCGTGCGATTTTCGCCAGCAGTCCGGTAGAGTGTGCAAAAAACGCGGTCGCAATTCCATCGGTATCGGTCGTTGCTCCTGGATAACCCGGGTCCGTCGTGGCATACGCAAGCCAATCTCCGTAATGAAAATCTCCAGTCCAGACAAGATCCTCCCCCGCTCGCCCGTGCATATACTTCACCCACGCCTGCATACTCTCGTACTGATCCAACAGAATTCGCTCATCACCATAGGCCAAGTAAATGGTCCACGGAATGATTACCCCAGCGTCCGCCCAGCCCGTAGCGCCCATTCCCTGGCCATCATTTGCGCGGTAATCCGGTACAAACGGCGGGATGCTACCGTTCGGAGCCTGGTCCGCGGAAAGATCGCCTAGCCACTTTGTAAAAAATGGGGCAACCTGCATATTAAAGGTTGCGGTTCGACAAAACACCTGCGCATCACCGGTCCAACCCAATCGTTCGTCACGTTGAGGGCAGTCGGTAGGCACATCAAGAAAATTGCCTTTCTGTCCCCATAGGATGTTGCGTTGAAGTTGGTTAAGTCGAGCATCTGATGTTTCAAACTCACCCGTCACCTGCATGTTTGAATGAACCACCACACCGGCGACATCATCGACCGTCAAGTCACCGGGATACCCGTCGATTGCCACGTATCGAAATCCGTGAAACGTAAAGTGTGGTTCGAACACTGTGCCACGTTCGGTTCCGTCCAAAATATACTCAACCTGTTGTTTGGCTGCCCGTAGGTTGTCGGTATACAAGTTGCCGTCAGCGTCGAGTACCTCGGCATGCCGAAGGACGATTCTCTGACCTGCGGGTGCGCCGTTAGCATCGACTGTCAGCTTCACCCAGCCGACCATGTTCTGACCAAGGTCAAAAACCACATCCCCATTCGGTGTTCGGAGAATTTCAATTGGACGAATTTCCTCAATCCGTCGGACTGGAGGACCGGCTGGCGCGATAAGTTGGACAGGTGGCGTGTCAAACAGTCTGACCGATTGCCAGTCGTGCACCTCATAATCGGAACGCGTCCAATCCTGTCGTTCCAGGCGTGCATCATAAATCTCGCCTTGATAGATCTCGGACATCTGGATTGGACCGGTAGAGGCCTTCCATTGCTCGTCTGTTCCAAAGATCTCAACATGTC
>DTWD01000010.1 GCA_012963185.1 Acidobacteriota bacterium | reverse complement strand
CTTGCCCGACTAAAACGTGAACGGGAAGAAGCAGACCAAAAGTACAATGAGGCACTCACTCAGTTAGACCGAGCACTCGCTCGACCGCCTGAACTCCCTCACGCGCCACCAGCTTTTGACGACTCGAAGATCTCTCCCCTTAATAAACACTGGCAAATTATTCCTGACGACGGCCCTTCTCTTGGTGGTGGCTGGCGCGCACGAATAGCTAGCATCGCGTGGACCTTCATCGGTCCGATCCTTCAAAACCAGGAGCGTTTCAACGCGGTCTTAGTTGACCACATTAATCGTAATGTTCCACATGCAGAAGAAACGCAAAAGGCTACCTCAAGCATCATTACACTCGTCAATAGTCATATCGATGAAGTCGTTGCATTCCAATCTCGACTTATTCAATTTGTGCAGCAATTGACACCATTCATCGATACTAAACTCTATGAATCAAGCACCCTCGGTCGACGGATTAATGAAGATGTGGCCTCGCTTACAGACACATTAGAGCAACGAACGCGAGGCATGGTCGGTGCTATCGACGGAGTCTCAGATGAGATTCGAAAGCGCTGGGAAACGACTCTCATCCGAGAGCAGCGCTTCGTGCAACATGTCGATGAACTTCGTATTTCCATTGGCCATCTTCAGCATGGAATTCAAACGATTCGCCGCGAAATTGAACGTCTCGCAACGAACGCTAAAACACTAGACCACGCCAGCCCGAGTATCAGTCAGGCGACCCTTGACGATGCACTTGATGAGTTCACCTACGTCGGCTTCGAAAATCTCTTTCGCGGTTCGACGGAAGAAATCCGGTCTCGACTCACCGAGTATCTGCCATATTTTGAAGGAGCTACAGACGTACTAGATCTTGGTTGCGGACGAGGGGAGTTTCTCGACCTACTCCGAGAATCAGGAGTTCGTGCAAGAGGCCTGGATATCAACGCGGAAATGATTGAAGAATGTCATGCCCGTGCTCTTACCGCTGACGTTGGCGACGCACTAACTTTTCTGCAGCAACAAGATGATCGGTCTCTCGGAGGACTCTTCGCCGCGCAGGTAGTGGAACACTTAGAACCACATTACCTGGTAAGACTACTTGCCGTAGCGTCGCAAAAACTAAGACCTGGATCAAAAATTATTCTGGAAACGATCAACCCAGCCTGTTGGTTTGCTTTCTTTGACGCGTACATCCGCGATATCACGCACGTGCGGCCACTGCATCCAGACACCTTGAAATATTTACTTACTGCCAATGGTTTCCAACAAACCACTGTTCGGTATAGCGCCGCCTTTCCAGAAGACTCGAAGTTGCAACACGTGGCGCTGGATGCCGAGTCTATGACGCAACTCGATAACGCTGTAACGACACTCAACAACAACATTGATAAGTTAAATGACCTGATGTTTACTCATCTCGACTACGCGGTCATCGGAGAAAGGCTCTAAGGCCAAGTGGCTGCCAGTCAGATGATGGCGCCGGCAGCAGTTCGGACACTCTGGAAGAGCATCGCGCTTGTTGGTCGCGTGTTGCTACTCATTGTCATCGGCACACTCGCACAATCCATTCTCTGGTCACCAGGCGCAGGTGTGGTCTTGACGGTATTTACTGTCGGTCTTGGTTTAGTGTCTTTCTGGAAATCAGAATACGGACTTCTGGCCGTTGCCGTAATGGCACCACTCGGCATCGTAATCAACCGTGCACTAGACACTGACCCCATTCGGACAAGTGAAGGTTTTGTACTAGCTTTTCTCGCAGGAGTAATGCTTCGTAACATTGTGTCAAAAACAACCAAGGGAAACGAGAGTCCTACCCATCCCTGGCTCTATTTCCTATTACTTGTGGTCCTTGGATCCTGTATAGCACAGCTCGTGACACAGCAACTCTGGCACAACTATCCGGCAGCATTTATTGACCAAGTGTTCGGGTACTTAGCAACGGGCTACCACGACCCAGTCGGAGACCTCCGAATCTGGATCAGGCCAGCTAGCTTCGAATATATCGCAACAACAATTCTTTTTGTGACTGGTATTTTGTTAGCGGTTATTACGGAAACCACGATTGGATGTCAGCAGCAGACGGCACGAAGACTTGCGGCTGCATTGGTGCTCGGCGCGTGTGTTGCGAGTCTTTCAGGCGCCATTTTTGGGCTCCAGGTTTTTGAAACAGACGCAGACGGCTTCAGCGTGGCCAGGCTCGATTCTCAAGAGAACGGAGTCACACGCACGTTCGTCAACAT
>DTWD01000009.1 GCA_012963185.1 Acidobacteriota bacterium | reverse complement strand
CAAGAGTGGCCGGCCGATTACGCGGGTATTCAGTGGGAGGTCGGTCCGAGCGCGACACCCACGGTGGATGGTGACCGGGTGTACGTGCTTGGACGGACGGGTGTGCTATCGGCGTTGAAGGTCGATACGGGTGAACTACTCTGGCGCAAGAGCTACAGTGAGGACTACGGTGTCGATCGGATGCGGTGGGGGTTCGATTGGGGATTCGCGAGTGCTCCGCTCGTTGATGGCGATCGACTGATCTGCTTTGTGGGCGGTCCCGACGCACGCGTGGTTGCCTTCGATAAGATGACGGGCCGGGAAGTGTGGCGGGCGTTGAAGAGTGACGCAGACCTGGGTGTCGCTCAACCGATCATTATTGAGGCCGGCGGTGCGCGCCAGTTGATTGCCTGGGACCCTGAAGAAGTGGTGTCCCTCGATCCGGTGAGCGGGTCGGTCTACTGGCGGCAGCCGTATGTTGTGGGTGGGGCCATGACCGTTGCGATGCCGGTTCAAGTTGGTCAGCAGCTATTCTTTTCCACGTTTTACGATGGGCCGATGATGCTGACATTGAACCAGGACCGTCCAGGCGCAACAGTGGCCTGGAAAGGGAATAGCAATAGCGAAATTCGGACGGAAGGGTTGCATGCGGTCCTTGCGACCCCGATTATCGATGGCGATTACATCTACGGGATTTGTAGTTATGGTCAACTGCGTGCATTGAATGCACGGACTGGTGAGCGCCTGTGGGAAACCCAAGATGCTACGGTAGAACGCCGACGGTGGGTGTCAGGGTTTTTGGTGCGACATGGCGATCGGGTGTTTATGAATAATGATCGCGGGGAGCTCATCATTGCTCGTTTGAAACCAACTGGGTACGAGGAAATTAGCCGCACACACTTAATTGATCCGACGTCAGCGCCTGGTAATCGACGTGAGCTAAGAAATGTGAATTGGGTTCATCCTGCTTACGCGAATAAACATATCGTCACGAGAAACGACGAAGAGATCGTTAGTTTGTCGATGGACCCAGCTGATTATGACTGATGGCCATGATCTCTTCGGTGTGTTTACGTGAAAGGTGGACTCGAATTGAGAGAGTGGTGCGGCTCGGTTGTCGATGCCTACTGCTAGCCGGTGGGCTTGTCGTACTGAGTGGCTGTACGAACGAGGTCCCCGCGTCGTACGACTCTGGTGTCCCGATTGAATTGGCCCAGGATCGGGCTGATACGATTTCAAACGTACATTACGACCTGACGTTCTCGATTCCCTCTGAACTCTCGGAGCCGGTGCGGGGAGCAGCTATTGTCACGTTTGATTTGAGGCGTGACGGGAACGTGGTTCTCGATTTTGCGCAGGGCCCTGACCACGTTCTGTCTGTGCGCGCAAATGGTGTAGACGTTCAGTATGCAGTGAAGGATGAACACATCACGATTACTGATGTGCCGTCCGGTCAAGCTCGGTTCGAGATTGAGTTTGTGAGTGGCGACCAGTCCCTCAATCGCCAGGCCGACTTTATGTATACGCTGTTTGTCCCCGACCGTGCTCGATTTGCATTCCCGGTCTTCGATCAACCCAACATCAAGGCACGGTATGACCTGGAACTAGAGCTCCCCATCAGCTGGCGTGCTGTGGCCAATGGTGCACGCGTGAGTCGGGAAGCGCAGCGTGAACGGGCCACGGTTG
>DTWD01000008.1 GCA_012963185.1 Acidobacteriota bacterium | reverse complement strand
AGTTAACGCTTGTTCCCGAAGGTGTGTATTCGCGTCGGGGATGGTCTTATTTACTGTCTCTCGAAGCGAAGGATGGGTTTGTTCCTCGATTGCTGTATCCAGATTCAACAGACCCCCGGTATCTCGGTGTCTCGGTAAACATCACTTCGACTTTGGGGGACGACGGTGGGCAAACGCTACACGGGTGGTAACGGTGGTCTGACAGGCAAGTTCTGTTGTTCAACCCAGTGGTGAGGGTATCCTTGCTGCTGTGTCCCGTATCGCCGTTGTTACCTCTCATCCACTATTTGCTGCCGGCGGACATCTTGTAATTGCGCGCGCACTCGTGACGGCCCTCGAAGAGTTTGGGCATGAGGCGTCAGTCGTTCTGACACCACAAAATCGATTCGGGCGACAGGAGACTGCGTATCTTTCGACGTGGCTGATGGATTTAGGTCAGGCTCATGATGGCAGTGCCGTTGATCAGGTCATCAGTCTTCGGTATCCAAGTTATGCCGTTCGACACCAGCGGCATGTGTGCTGGCTCAATCATCGAATGCGGGAGTATTACGACCAATGGCCACGTTTTGCGCAGTCGTTATCCTGGAGGGCGAGAACGAAAGAACGTGCACGGCGAGCACTGATACATGCGGCTGACCGTTACTTTCTAGACAATTGCGTCGCTCGGTTGTATGCGCAGTCCCATACGATTCAATCACGGTTGACCAGGTGGGGACGTCTGTCAGCAGAAGTGTTACATCCGCCACCGCCACCTCGTTCCTATCGGTGTGACCGATACGGAGATTACGTTTTGGTGGCATCACGGTTGACCCCGCTCAAACGCGTCCACTTAGTACTTGATGCCCTGCGTCAACCAGCTGCGCAGATGGTTCGCTGTGTCGTCGTTGGTGATGGTGAATCTCGAGATTCATTAGTTGAATTGGCTAAGGAATACGGATTAGAAGCCCGTGTGACGTTCACCGGCCAGGTCAGCGAAGCAGAATTGCTAGATCATTTTGCGCGATGCCGTGCTGTTTGTTTTCCGGCGACAGAAGAGGACTACGGCCTTGTTACAGTAGAAGCCTTTGCGTCTCGAAAAGCAGTGATTACATGCACTGATAGTGGAGGTCCGACAGAACTAGTGCATAACGAAACGAATGGACTAGTCGTTCAACCGACAGCCAGTGCTCTGGCCGTGGCATTGGCGCGTGTTTCGGAGGATGCAGCGCTCGCGGAATCTTTTGGTGCCGCCGCAGTTCAGCAAGTGATTGCAATGACGTGGGAGCGGGCGTTAGCCCGCCTACTTCTTGTCTAGACTTCGTACGTTACTAGAAATGACACGCTAATGGGGTATCGAAGTAATCTCGAAGCCAAGTTGGCACGAAAAACAAAACGCGCGATCAAAGTCTTTAACCTAATTGAGGACGGTGACCGCATAATGATCGGCCTATCCGGCGGTAAAGATAGCTGGGCGCTTATGGAGATACTGGATGTGCTAAAACGGCGCGCACCGATCAGGTTTTCGCTCATCGCAGTGAATGTGGACTCGGGGTACTCGGATTATAAGCACGACGTGATCGCGCGCACATGTAAAGAACGCGGCTGGGAGTATCGAATCGAGCACACGGCAATCGGCGAGATCATGGATGACGTCCTTGACGCGGATGCAACACCCTGTTCGCTGTGTGCGCGGTTGCGGCGAGGAGTGCTGTATCGAATTGCATCAGATATCGGAGCGACAAAGATTGCACTTGGACATCATGCTGATGACTTTGTTGAGACGCTCTTACTGAATTTATTTTTTACCGGGTCATTAAAGGCGATGCCGGCACGGCTACTCTCGGATGACCGGCGGCATGTGGTGATTCGTCCCCTTGTATACGTATCTGAAGACGAAGCCCGTGCTTATACGCGCGAACGTCAACTTGAAGTGATCGGTTGTTGCTGTCCGGTTTGTGGTGATCTGAGCCTGAAACGCCAGCGAATTAAACGGTGGTTACTTGAACTGGAGCGCGAACATCCCGGTGTCAAGCAGTCCATGCTAAAAGCCCTCAGCAATGTAGCGCCCCGTCATTTACTCGATACTCGTTTGAATCCGCTCGCCGAGCTTCGGGCAGAAGTTCCGGTGCCTCTCGGCGCTGTGTTCTGATGCGGGCGGTTGTCCAACGAGTTTGTTCTGCCTCGGTAACCGTTGATGGGCGTACAGTTGGTTCGATTGAGCGTGGGCTCCTCGTATACGTCGGGGTCGGACGCGTCGATACCGATGCGGATGTTGCTTACATTGTCGACAAAATACTCCATCTTCGACTCTTTGCTGATGGCGATGGCAAGATGAATCTGTCGCTGAATGACTTGAGTGGCAGTGTGCTCGTCGTGTCCCAATTTACGCTCTTCGGAGATTGCCGACGAGGCCGACGGCCCTCCTATGTGAATGCGTCTGATCCTGAGACTGCTCGTCAACAATATGAAGCGGTTGTTGCCCGGCTGCGCCGAGACGGGCTTCACGTCGAAGCTGGCGAGTTTCGAACAATGATGCAAGTTGATTCAATCAACGATGGTCCAGTTACGGTGTTACTTGATAGCTCGAAAATGTTTTAACGCAATGAGT
>DTWD01000007.1 GCA_012963185.1 Acidobacteriota bacterium | reverse complement strand
GATCGCAATGCATTGCGATCAGCTTGTACCGAACTCGAGTCAGCTTCGTTACTCCGCGATCATTTTTTGCAGCTAACCACTGAACTTGAAAATTTCCCACGACACCTTTCTATTCATCCAGGCGGATTTTTGCTCGGACATAAGCCTGTTCACGATTTAGTGCCAGTCGAGAATGCAACAATGGCCGACCGTACAGTAATCCAGTGGGATAAAAGTGATCTTGAGGCCTTGGGACTGTTCAAGGTTGATTTGCTTGGACTTGGTGCACTGACCCAACTCGATATTGGGTTTCGATTACTTCAGACTCACTATGGGCGTCAGTTGTCACTGGATCGTATTCCGCAAGACGACCCGGAGACCTACGATCAGATTTGTCAGTCAGATACGGTTGGTGTCTTTCAGATAGAGAGTCGCGCGCAAATGGCGATGCTTCCCAGGTTGCGCCCACGGCATTACTACGACCTAGTCATTGAGGTAAGTATTGTCAGGCCTGGTCCAATTACTGGCGACATGGTGCATCCGTTTCTTCGGCGCCGAAATGGCGAAGAACCGGTTATTTATCCACATAGGTGTTTGGAGCCGGTCTTGCGGAAAACACTGGGTGTACCCCTGTTTCAGGAGCAGGTTATGAAGTTGGCGGTCGTCGCTGCTGATTACACGCCTGGTGAAGCTGACCAATTGCGACGGGACATGGCTGCGTGGTATCGAAGTGGACGGATAGAGCGTCACCATGAGCGATTAGTCACGCGCATGATGGCGAAAGGTATTACAAAAAAATTTGCCGAAAGAATATTTAAGCAGATTCGTGGTTTTGGTGAGTATGGGTTTCCTGAAAGTCATGCTGCGAGTTTTGCTCTGATTGCTTATGCGACAGCGTGGCTACGGTGTCACTACCCGGATGTGTTTATCTGTGCGTTGCTGAACGCACAACCGATGGGATTTTACAGTCCAGCTACGATCGTTGAGGACGCGGTCCGCCATGGAATCGAAATTTATCCTATTGACGTGACAGTTAGTGAGTGGGACTGCACGTTGGAACCAATTTCACTCAATATAAAACGCCACAACAAAACGCAGCGAAGGTTCGGAGTCCGCATGGGACTTCGATATGTGAAGAGCCTGTCAAGAGACCGGGATTGGCAACCTATTGCGGTAGCACGTGCGGAACAACCATTTACAGCGATGACGGATTTTGTACGTCGGACGGGGCTTGATGATCGCAAGCTTCGAAGGTTAGCGGAGGTTGGCGCTTTCGCTGCGTTTGAAGCCGATCGGCGGTCGGCACTATGGCAGGTCCAAGGATTCGGAACATTACGGAATATGCCCTTGCCAATATCTGCGGAAGACCGGTTGCCAGCGTTTCGTTCATTGAGCAAGTTTCAGACGATTAATTGGGATTATCAGTTTAGCGGCCATAGCACTCACGGTCATCCGCTTGAGCCATTGCGTGAAATGTTAATGGCTCAAGGGCTGCCCAATGCTGAGATGGTTTTACAGATGCGAGATGGCCAGCGTGTGAATTTTGCTGGGATTGTTATCTGTCGACAACGGCCTGGCACTGCGTCAGGTGTCACGTTCATGACACTGGAAGATGAAAGTGGTTTTCTAAATGTTGTGATTTGGAAGCAAGTGTTCGACGAACATGTCGTTTTGATGAAGACCGCATCATTTCTCGGTGTGAGTGGAAAGTTACAGATTGAGTCGCAAGTTGCTCATCTAATTGCGGAGCAATTTTGGTTGCCTGAGTTGATGGTTCATCCGGAAACCGGTGGAAGTCGAGACTTTCAGTAATGCTTGACGGTGACGGAATGCAATACCCCATCATTACAGGAAGAAAGAACACTCCTATGCCAGTTCACAAGAGTCGAATGGAGGGGTTTGGCGACTCAGTGCTTGTTTTTGTTCTCGATCCACTGAAAATTTCGCCACTGGCGAAATTCGGATCGTCGTGTCCTCTTAAAGACGGCACGGGAATCGGTATAGGTTTCAAACTGCACTTGTACCCATGTGTCATCGAGTACAGGACGACGGTCAACCGAACCACGAGCATGGTTAATGGTGCCAAGCATCCCCCACCACAGCCGAACCTTGTCAATTAGCTCAAACTCCACCCGTGTGGCTTCATATGTTTCACGGTCGATCCAAACGGTGCCTCGAGCTTTGTTCAAGGCATAGTCAATACGGCGTCGAACAGGAAGCTCGTCCGAGCGCGGACGGAATGAGACGCGATAGGTAGGGCGATTGCGATAGATTTCTTCTTGCTCTAGGGTAAAGACGTACCGCTCGGCTAGTTCCCGATTGAACCGGATTGCCTCGTCGTCTTCTTCGTTGTCGCCAGTTTCCGTACGTAATCGTTGGAGTTCTTCTCGGAAATTCGTTTGACGTTCTTTCTCCCACAGTTGTTCCTCGTCACTTAGTGGTCGGTTACCCACGGTAAGTCGTCGTTCAAAAGGAACTCCATCAATAGGTGTAACTTCGTAGTCACCGTTGTCTTCTTCGCTGATGTTGCCCTGTCCATCAAAACGTTTGACATGCTTAAACATCTGCGAACGATATCGTGCCGAAAAATTGTGTTCTTCATTTTCAGTAGCTCGTTCAAGTGCTTTGAAAATAATCTCTCGCGCGGTCTGGTCTGCTTCCCTTGGCTGCGGCAGATGAGCGTTTCGAATTCTGTAGATGTGCGGGCGAGTGATTTGAAGCTGCGTGCCAACCAGGGCGAGAGCACTCCCGGCGTGGACATCTACAGCTCCGAAGTCGAGTTCGTTCGCTGTGATATCCGTGGGTGGACAGGGGGTGAATGGGACTACAGCGCCTCCGGCAGCGCTGGTGTACGGGCCGACGAGGGCTCACGGGTGCGCATCTCCTTGTGTGAGATCGAGGGCGGCACCGGCGCCGATGTCTGGAGCGAGTGGAAGTGGATCGAGCCGGGTGACGGAGCTCCGGCCGTGCATGTGCGGGGCGGCTCAGAGGTGGTGATCACCGGAGACGGGACTCAGGTGCTCCAGGGTGGCCACGGTGG
>DTWD01000006.1 GCA_012963185.1 Acidobacteriota bacterium | reverse complement strand
AGTATTTTCGCCGATATCGGTGATGAGCAGTCAATCGCTAACAATCTCTCAACGTACTCAGGCCACATCACGAACATTGTCACGATGGACCGCAAACTTGAATTGCCTTCACTTGTCTTACTCGATGAAATTGGAACAGGAACAGACCCGACAGAAGGAGGGGCACTTGGAGCTGCTCTAATCGATCATTTTCGTCACCGAGGTGCGCTCATAATCGCTACAACGCACGACAGCACTATGAAGTCCTACGCTGAGACGACCCACGGTGTGACATCCGCTGGATTCGGTTTTGATCAGATAACGTACGAACCAACCTACCAGCTAAACTACGGAACACCAGGGCGAAGTCTTGCATTAGAAATTGCTAGTCGACTCGGCATCTCGACCAAAGTAATTGACGATGCACGCAACCGCTGTAGTGAGAGCGAAATGCAACTAGCTGTTCATCTAAAACAAGTTGAAGAGGAACTGAAGACTTTAAACACAGAGCGGCGCGCAATCAAAGTGCAGCGGGAGACACTAGACCACGATTTTGCCGAATTAGCAACACGCCAACGGGCTCTCGATCACCGTGAACAGCGAGAAAAAGAACGCGGGCGTAATGCCCTTGACCATAGGATAAGAGACGCCAGACAGCAAGTACGACAAATCGTTCAAAAGCTCAGAGATGAAGCGACCGTACTGACAAATAATCTAGCAGCCGACTATCACGAACACCGACAACTTTCGACAGGTGACACCGGCACATTAAAGCGGAAAGCATTCGACGAGCTCGACGCAATAAGTACACAATTTGATGAAGCGACTCCAACACGGAATTCACCGTCAGCATTCAAAAGTGAATCGGACGGACTAGCCGTTGGAAATCTTGTGCGTATCGATAATTTACAGTTGGACGGTACCGTGACTGCTATTCACGATAGTACCGTTGAAGTCGAAGCCCACGGCAAGCGCATACATGTAGAACCCGATGGCCTGCAAGCCATCACCAAACCCGCCGACTCAAAGCTGGGTGGTATTACAATCGACCTCTCATCAGATGACTGTCCTTCTCTTGAGTTAAATGTCGTTGGCTGTAGAGTTGATGAGGCCTTGTCGCGCGTAGAAAAGCACGTTAACCAAGCGTTACTGCACGAACAACAACACCTACGGATAGTTCACGGTCACGGTACGGGCCAGCTCAGGCACGCCATTAGGAGATTTCTTGAAGACCATCCTTTAGTATCGAAACTTGAACCTGTTAACGCCAAACACGGTCACAGTGGTGTCACAATCATTGAACTTAAACAATGAGGTTACGTCGTGCCCCGTTTCCCGGCTAATTTTGTCGACGATCTGAAGACCCAGGCCGACATTCTTCAGGTAATTCACGACGTCGTTCCATTAAAAAAAACCGGTAGTACGTACAAAGGTCTCTGTCCTTTTCATTCGGAGAAAACGCCGAGCTTTCACGTCAATCCTGACAAAGGTTTCTTTCATTGTTTTGGATGCGCGACTGGCGGGGACGTCGTTAAGTTTGTCGAGCTCTACGAAAAACTTAGTTTCCCTGAAGCTATTCGTGCACTGGCACAGCGGTTCGGAATGACAGTCCCAGAATCTGATGACCCTGAACGAGACCAACAGCTCTCAATGGAGCGAGAAGCTCTTTTAAAACTTCATGAACTCGCCAAAAGCTACTACTGTAATCAACTAGAAAGTAAAAATGGCGCACGAGCACGAGAGTATCTTGAGCAGCGAGACCTCTTAACAACTACAATCAAACAACTTGGCCTAGGTTTTGCACCGCCGCAACGAGACGCACTCAAGCAACACCTTTTAGACGCCGGACAACCGGTCGAACTGTTAATTAAGAGTGGACTTGTTTTACAACGGGAAGGCGGAAAGACGGTTGACAGATTTCGTAACCGTTTAATGATACCCATCTCCCGAGACACAGGTTCCATCGTAGCCTTCGGCGGTAGGTCTCTTGCACCCGACCAGCAGCCGAAGTATCTGAATTCGCCAGAAACTCTGCTCTACTCGAAAGGACGAACGTTGTACGGCTTGCACCTAACAAAACAGGACATTCGTCGGCTCGGCTACGCTGTATTAGTCGAAGGCTATTTCGACTTCGCGCAAGCATTCCAAGCAGGTGTTAAGTCTGTACTGGCAACATGCGGAACAGCCTTAACCGAAATGCAGGCCCGGCTTCTGAAACGTTACTGCAACAAAGTCTTGCTCAGTTTTGACCCGGACACCGCTGGACAGGGTGCATCCACCCGCTCTGGAGAACTGCTTTTATCGGAAGGTTTCCAAACTAACGTGGTTACTCTGGCACCGGGCGAGGATCCGGATTCATTCGTACGGCTGCACGGCGCAAACAACTACCGACTCAAACTCAAAAACTCTCAGCCATATCTTGAGTATGTTCTCGATCAAGCAGTCAGTGGAAGAAATCTGTTACGTGACAAAGATCAGCGGGATTTCCTCGCTGACATGCTCGCTGTCGCTGCGCGCATCCCTGATGCCGCTTCACGCGACCATTTTGCAGACCGCCTTGCGCACCGAGCGAACGTTATGGAAGATGTCATCCGCTCGGAAATCCGGAAGGCTGCTATCGCCAAACGAACAGAAGTTCCTCCCGAGATTCGTGTCACACGATCAGGGTTTTGCCAGGCCGAAAAAGGCATCATTTGGGCAACGATTCACAATACCAGCGCTGCGTTGTCTGTGCTCTCTGGCTTGGAATCAGATGATTTTGAAACTCTCGAAGCTGGACCGATTCTTCTACTCGCCCGAACACTCGTGGACATGCCACCAGAACAAGTTCCTGACACACTACTCGACAGACTCGCACCAGGCGAGCACGCTCTTGTGAAACAGATCGCTCAGGATCCGGTAGAACCCGCTAACGTAGAAGACTGTGCCGTGAACTTACGAGAGCTAAGGTATAAACGTGAACGTGCGGTCTTACAGGAAGAAATCGACCAGGCGCAACGATCCGCTCCGTCCGAAACCAATCTTAGTAATATCAATACGCTCTTAGAAAAAAAGCGCGATCTCGCCAAACGGCTCGATGAACTATTAAGATGAACACCCAAGCACGATTCGCCAACCAGATATACAATCTGCAGCGTAGTGGCAAGAGGTAAAGTGAAGGATTTTCATTACATGACCTCACGAGACACAAGCTTCCGGACGGAGTAACACAATGCCAATCAAGCAGCTCTCGCTCGAAGAAAAGTACGACGAGGTCCAGCAGCTCATCATCATTGGCAAAGAACGTGGGTTTCTTTTATTTAACGAAATTAACGACCTGCTTCCAAACGGAGTTACATCTTCTGAAGAAATTGACGAATTATTTTCAATACTAGGCACCCTTGGAATCGAAGTCCTTGACTCTGAAGACAAGTACAAAGAGAAGAAACTCCCAGGGAAAACGGCCGCCGACTCTGACATTGACGTTCAACCAACCTTACTTGAAAAAACAAGTGATCCGGTTCGAATGTACCTTCGCGAAATGGGAACAGTGCCGCTACTCACAAAGGCAGGTGAAGTAGAAATTGCCAAAAGAATTGAACGGGGCAAACAACAAGTCCTAAAGGTGATCTCAAGAACATCGACTATGGCAAGTTCGATCATCCGACTCGGTGACCAACTGAAAGACGGTCAACGTACAATCCGCGAGCTAATCGTCTTGCATGAGGATGAAGTGACAGACGCGCGACTTAAGGTCCGAGGGCATGAGGTATTGCAACAAATTGCCGCCATTCGTAAAGCTCGCCTTAAAGCAAAGAAAAAAGAAACAAAGCTCGACAGCATCCCGAAACGAGACAAACGCCGGTACCGCCAATATCGATGGAAGGCACTTCGATCACAGGTAGAACTATCTCAGCTTATTCGGCAAGTAGAATTCACAGAACAGGTTAAGCGGCACCTCATAGAAGATATCTGGTCTTCTGCAAACACTGTCCAGCGATCTCAGAAGGAAATCGGGTTGCTTGACCGTAAGCTCAAATCAAAAACAAAACGTTCCAATATCAAAGATGAGGATTACAAGTCCCTGACGCGCAGATTACGGGAGCTACGCGGAGAGCTTCGACATCGTATCGAAAACATGCAAGAAACTCCAGATGCTCTTGGACACATGTTGGAAGTAATGAAACATGGTGAAGCCCAAGCAGAGCAGGCAAAAAAAGAACTAGTGGAAGCCAACCTGCGCCTTGTCGTTTCGATCGCCAAAAAATATACGAATCGCGGTCTTCAGTTCCTTGATTTAATTCAAGAGGGAAACATCGGCCTAATGAAGGCTGTCGACAAGTTTGAGTATCGACGTGGCTATAAATTTTCAACGTACGCAACATGGTGGATACGCCAAGCCATCACGCGTGCCATCGCCGACCAAGCTCGTACAATCCGTATCCCAGTTCACATGATCGAGACGATTAACAAATTACTCCGGACGTCTCGCGCCCTAGTCCAAGAATTAGGGCGCGAGCCCACGTTTGCCGAAATTGCGGCGCGAATGGAGATACCCGAAGGAAAAGTTCGGAAGGTCCTTAAGATCGCACAGGAGCCGATCTCGCTCGAAACTCCCATTGGCGAGGAGGAAGATAGCCATCTCGGAGATTTCATCAAAGACACTAAGGTCGTATCGCCGGCCGACGCGCTCATTAGCCTAAACCTAAAAGAGCAAACCGACTCGGTGCTGAAGTCATTAACACCCCGCGAAGAAAAAGTGATTAAAATGAGGTTTGGTGTAAACGACGACAGTGAACACACGTTAGAAGAGGTCGGCCAAGACTTTGCTGTAACGCGTGAGCGAATCCGTCAGATTGAAGCCAAAGCATTAAACAAATTACGGCACCCGACACGAAGCCGAAAATTACGAACTTTCCTGGAGAGCGGCCGTTAATGACGATTTTCGGGCCCATAGCTCAGCGGT
>DTWD01000005.1 GCA_012963185.1 Acidobacteriota bacterium | reverse complement strand
GAATAGGAGAGACGCCAACGGCCTGGTATCCGATCGTTCCCGTCCGGTCGGCCCACACCATGTTTTCTGAAGGGATGCGACTGTATGAGCAGGCTTCTCGGAATTCTTCCCACGTTTGCGCCTGGTCCATACGCAGGCTGGCGAGATACGGCGCTGAGCCGTAATCCAGCCAGGCCGCTTCAAGTGCATAGGCGACATGGTTTTCCTCGTCTTCGTAGAGCACGGGGCCGTGGCGTGTGTATTTGAGTTCAATGACGACGGGGCCTTGTCCCTTAACTGAAATCTCATCTTCAATCACGGTCATGTCTTCCCATCGTCCGAGATGGTGGTACTGATTCGGATTGTCAGGGTTTGTTTTGTAGACACGAAGGTCTTCGTTGTCTTGACCGAATACGGTTAGTCCCCAGGCGCCGTATTCGTTATGCCCGATCGAGACGCCTGGAAGTACCGGTTCGCCACCGCCGATCACGTTCCAGCCTGGCGCGACCAAGTGCACCCAATAGCGTAGCGATGGAGATGATTGGGCTCGGTGGGGATCGTTGGCCATGATGGGCATCCCGGTTAGCGTGCGACTACCTGAGACCACCCAGTTGTTACTACCGATCGATTCGTAGTCTCGATGTTGCATGTCGAGTTCACTGGGCAGAGCCTGAGCCAGTTGGTCGACGGCAGTTGGGTCGCCTCGGTAGGCGAGGGCAACATCTTCAGGGAGAAATTCAACATTGCGGCGATGCGCGCGGTACAGGTTCAGGATGTCATCGTTCATGATGGAGACATCGATCGCCGGATCAAGTGTAAGGTCGGGGTCACCGTAGTAGTAGTTGAGTTCTTTGACGGCGTCTGGCCCGAGCAGAGCGACAGCTCGTGCCGTGTTGAGCTCTTGGGTCACATTGCTTACGAGGCCATTGTGTCTCGAGATGACCACTTCCGGTGTCCAGTGTCCGGGGGTAATTCCCAGTAGTTCGAATTCGATCGGCAGTAAGTCGGGATGGCGTTCCGTATGCGTGATGTACGCGTTGATTCCGTCGACGAATGCCATCACGATGTCCTCACCTCGGTCGTGATAGTGATTAAGTTCGGTCGTCAGGTCACCTCGGAACTGGTGAAGTCGGGCTCCGATATCACGCGTGAGTTCGCGTTCACCCAGGATTTCAGCGACGGTCCCAGTGGCTTGACGGCGCCAGACCTCAAACTGAAACAATCTGTTTCGGGCCGCGTCGTATCCCTGTGCGAAAAACAGGTCATGCTCGTTTTCTGCATAAATATGCGAAATGCCCCAGCGATCCGTCACGATCTCGACAGGAGAGATCAGTGATTCAACGCGCAGTGTCTCGCGCTGTTGAGCGTAGGCCTGGGACGTTCCGAAACCTATGAGTAGTAGGAAAAACGTCAGAGTGATTCTGGGTCGTGACCAGCAGGAATTGTTCATTAAGTTCGGCATAGATAAAGACTCGTAATAGCGATAGCGTGATTATATGTGTCGGTTAGCGATCGCGCGCACTACAATGGCTGCAATTCTTGGAATTAGCGGAGTGAATTGATGAGTCAAGCGCGGACACTACACCACATGTACGTCGCCCAGCAGGACGACGATCGGATCTCTATTTACACGGTCGACCCGGACACTGGGGCGCTGTCGTTACAAGAGGATGTCGCGGTGGAAGGTGGGCCAGCGCCGCTTGCGCTGAGTCCGAATAAAGAGTTGCTGTATGTTGGCTTGCGAGGGACCCAACAAATTGCGACCTATCGCGTGGAGTCGCCTAGCGGCCGTCTCTCGGTTGTCGGAAGTGTCCCGCTTCAAGGAGAACCTGTGTATGTGGCGACTGATCGCACAGGTCGTTATGTCTTGTCAGCCTATTATTATCAGAGCACGGCGGCTGTACACGCGGTTGACCAGCGCGGCGTGCCAACGTTTCCTCCGGTCGAATGG
>DTWD01000004.1 GCA_012963185.1 Acidobacteriota bacterium | reverse complement strand
TCGCTGCCGCACCTGCTGCGCTCCCTGCACATCTATAACCAACACGACATCCTGTCCAGCAACCAATTGGGCTTCGGTGTCCACCACGCTTGTACCGTAGAGATTCCCAAAAACATCAGCCCATTCAATAAACGCACCTTCAGACACCATTTGTCGAAAAACACCCTCATCGACAAAATTGTAATCCACACCATCCTGTTCGCCGGACCGTGGCAATCGAGAGGTATACGAGCGGGAACGCCGGATGTTCGGTAACCGGTCTATTACTTTTTGAACCACCGTTGTCTTCCCAGTGCCGGATGGTGCCGACAAGATCAGTAAAAGGCCACGACGACCCGAACCTGACGCTACCGCCGACATTCCGATCTCGGTCTGTTTTTATGTAACTCACTCAACGTTTTGTACCTGCTCACGGAGTTTTTCCAACTCAGACTTAGCAGACACAATAAGCTTTGACGTCTCAGCACCCATCGCCTTTGAACCTATTGTGTTTACCTCTCGGTTCATTTCTTGTAGCAAAAAATCTAGTTTTCGACCACATGCCGCCGTATCCTCAACCAATTCTTCCCAGTGTCCTATATGTGCCCGAAGCCGTGTAAGTTCTTCATGAATATCAGACCGAGCCACAAAGCGCACGACCTCCTGCACCACAACTGCTCCATTGGTACCTAAATCTGGAGCTAGTTCATCAACACGTTGAGTCAGTCTTTCACGCAAAGAATCGTCACTCTCACCAGCGGTTTGCTCAATATTTTTCACTAAACCACTTAAAAGCCTGATTCTTTCACTGAGATCTGACTGGAGGAATTCTCCTTCCTTTAACCGCATCTCGTCCACCGCTGCAACGGCTTCTTCGACGATTCGCGCAACCTCTTGTTCCACATGCAACATCTCATCTACCTGACGAGGAGATTCGGATACAGTGACAAGCTGAGGAAACCGTAATAAATCACCGACCTCCCATTTTCCAGTCACAGCATCAACAACGTCTGGCCGATTCGCTGCATCAACAAGCGCCTTCATCAGTTCGTCGTCAACGTCAACAGAGACGGCCGGACGCCTTTTGAATTCAACACTAATTGTAAGATCGACGCGACCGCGTGTTAAGCGCCGCTGAATTAGATCTCTAACATCGCTCTCCAGCGTCTGCAGCACCTGTGGAGAACGAATCTGGATATCCAGATAACGATGATTAACGCTCCGCGCCGTAACGCTGACAACAATCGTGCCAGTCTCACGAGCAAGAGAGGCAAACCCAGTCATTGATTTAATCACCTTGCTGTCTCACTTCTCACTAATAATCGCACCGCTGGTTTACTTTAACCGTTCCTGTTTTTGATAACTCACACGCTCACCGCTTGGCCGGATCTGTTTCGGTAGAACCGAATAATTGCATTGCGTAAAGCCTTGCGTACTGACTATTCGAGTTGGCGAGCAACTCGTCATGCTGTCCAATTTCACATACACGCCCCTCGTCGAGCACGATAATTGCATCGGCACGACGTACCGTTGATAAACGATGAGCGATAACAAAGGATGTCCGGTTGAGTAGCAACTTAGCTAACGCACCCTGCACAAGAAGTTCGGACTCTGCATCCAGCGACGACGTCGCCTCGTCAAGGATTAGAATCGGAGAATCCTTAAGTAGAGCACGAGCAATGGCGATGCGTTGCCGCTGGCCTCCGGATAAACGCTGGCCGCGTTCTCCGATCATTGTGTCGTATCCAGATGCCAACCGAACAATAAATTCATGGGCATGCGCCGCACGTGCAACGGCTTCAACCCTGACTCGGTCAGCATTCGGTAACGCATAAGCAATGTTGTTAGCGATCGTGTCATCGAACAAGACAGTGTCTTGCGTCACAATGCCAATCTGAGCGCGCAGTGATGACAACGTTACGTCACGAATATCAACACCATCGACTAAGATAGTGCCCCCGCTCACATCGTAAAACCGAGGTACGAGGTTGACCAACGTTGTCTTGCCCGCTCCACTCAATCCAACAATTGCCACAACCTGACCTGCTTGAACCTCAAATGAAAGATTCTGCAAAATGAAGTCGGCAGGCGAATCAGCATAAGCAAAAGCAACATCCTCAAAAACAATACCTTTCCGCAATGGTCTAAGTGGCATCGCTTGAGATCGATCATGGACCTCGCTGTGCGTGTCTAACATCTCAAACACTCTTTCTGACGCCGCGATCGCCTGTTGAATGTTGGCGGTTACTCGACTTAACTTCTTAACGGGGCCGTACATCATCAAAAGAGCCCCAACAAACGTCGTGAAATCACCAGCGGTCATGTCGCCAGCACCGATCCGATTCATGCCGTACCACAACACGGCAGCAATCGCGAGTGCACCTAACCACTCCATTAACGGCGGAAGTACCGACAAGGTGCTCGTCACTTTCATTGTTATCCGATACAACCTCTCCGAGGCTCTGATGAATCGATCCTGTTCAAACCGTTCGGCAGAAAATGCTTTCACGATACGGTGACCACTAAATGCTTCAACAGTAATGTGCGACAGATGCTCCATTTCTTCTTGGCTCCGTCGCGTCGTGCGCCGAACCCTCCAACCAAGTCGAATCAACGGGTAAACAACCAACGGAGCGCAAATAATTGACACTAGCGCGAGACGTGGATCGATAAAAACCAGTAACCCAGCGAGAACCACCACAGTGATCGATTCGCGAAGGAGGTCACCTAATGTCTCAGACACCACCTGTTGAATGCGGGTTATGTCGTTCATCATCCTAGACATCAAGCCACCAGTCGTTTGCTGAGAGAAGAAGCCCGCGGATTGACCGAGAATATGACCAAATAGCTCATTCCGAAGATCACGAACAAGCCTCTGACCGACATCGGTCATCAAATAGATTGAGAAATACGCTCCTACTCCCTTCGCAAGACTAAAACCAACTATTGCAGCAACGACAGCCTCGAATCGAGACCGATCAGGTATTACGGCCAGTAATAAATCGTCAAAAATAGGCTTAAACAGATAGACCAACCCACCGGACGCGGCGGCATAGACGGTCATTGCAACTACGGCGACGCCGAGCCGTCCCCGATAAGGAAGTGCATAACGGGAGAGGCGAAGCATGGGGTGCACCCCTTACCTCCCGATCGAGTAGTACGTAAATCCTTCGGACCTTATGTGCTCGACATCAAACACGTTTCGGCCATCGAAAATTACAGGGTGTCGCATCAGCGAACGCATCCGTGCAAAATCCGGCTCTCGGAATTCATTCCACTCAGTCAACACGGCAAGTGCATCCACTCCTTTCACCGCGTCATAACTATGAGGAGCGTAGTTGATTTTATGTCCGAAAATGCGACGGGCAGTAGCTTCAGCTTCAGGATCATAAGCTTGTACTCTTGCCCCCTTTCTCAAAAGCGCGTCAATTATCACTACGGCTGGGGCCTCACGCATGTCATCGGTACGAGGTTTAAATGACAATCCCCAAATTCCAATTGTCTTTCCATTCAAGGAATTAAAATGCTTCTGCATCTTCTCAACAAGACGCAACTTCTGACTCGCGTTAACTGATTCGACCGATTCAAGGATCCGGTAGCGATATCCCTCGTCTCTGGAAAATTTAACCAGAGCCTTGACATCTTTTGGGAAACAACTTCCTCCGTAACCGATGCCAGGAAAAAGAAACGACGGTCCAATTCGACGATCTGAGGCCATCGCATGTCGCACTTTGTCAACATCCGCACCGAACAACTCGCACACATTTGCGATCTCATTCATAAATGAAACGCGCGTTGCCAACATGGCATTTGATGCATATTTACAGAGTTCCGCGCTGGCACAGTCCATCAATTGAATCGGAGCACCCGTTCGCGTAAACGGCGCATACAGGGTTTGCATCAGTTCAACTGCACGAGGATCCTCAGCGCCAACCACTACGCGATCAGGCCGCATGAAGTCGTCAATCGCTGCCCCCTGCTTCAAAAACTCAGGGTTGCTGACCACGCTAAACGGATACGTAGTTTCTCGACGAATCACTTCGCGTAATCGCGCTGCCGTGCCAACAGGAACGGTACTTTTGATTACTACGACCTTGTATCCATTCATCGCTCGAGCCAAGCCTCTTGCAACAGCAGTAACATATTTGAGATCTGCTGATC
>DTWD01000003.1 GCA_012963185.1 Acidobacteriota bacterium | reverse complement strand
GGCGGAGGCTGTTCGACGTTTATTCTAAGGCCCCCGACTTTAATCGGTAATCCCCGGTCGTCGGATCCTGCTCGCGATATACGGCATGACAGGACGTGCAAGCCGCTCGAATTTCTGCAGCGACCGCCTCGACCGCCATTGAATCAACTAACTCCGTGGACAGCGCCGCATCAAGATCATCCATACCCTGCAGCGCAGCACGCACATACCCAACCGCGTCGTCTCTCTCATGGTCACGCCAGAACGTCACAGTCGTCGCTAACTGCTCACGTGCTCGACTGAGACGTTCTTTGGTTGTCGCGTAATCTGCAGCATCTAGCGATTGCATCGTGGCGATAAAGTTAGGACCCAGTGTTTCCATTGTTGCTGCGAGATGATCAGTCGTATAAATCGGATACGGCTTCTGAGCCAACGCAACCACGACGACTACTCCAAATATCGCCACCACCGAACCACACAGTTCGCATAGGTGACGCGGGCGTTGTCCCAAACTCTTTCTACTAGACATCCGTAAGACGCTCGAGATGACCATTACTATCTCCAAACGCGTCAACCGGTACACCAAGTTTGTCGAGAATCGTCATGTGGAGATTCGCAAGTGGGGTGTCGTCCGCATAACGAATATAGCGCCCACCTTTGATACCAGTCGCCTTGCCACCAATTAAAGCAATTGGAAGGTCATCGTGAAAATGCGTATTGCTATCACTGATCCCCGTACCATAAAGAAAAAGCGTCGAATCCAACATTGTCCCATCAGCCTCGGGTAAAGCCGCTAATTTTTCAACAAGGTAAGCAAACTGCCGAAAATGATATTCGTTTATCTTATGTAGCCGCTCAAGCTTGGCTGGCTCATCCTGATGATGCGAAAGAGGATGGTGGGAATCGGACACCCCGATCTCTGGATATGCACGCCCACTCACTTCTCGAGCCAACATAAAAGAACTGATACGCGTTAAATCTGTCTGATAGGCCAGCGTTAAAAGGTCCATCATCAATTTAGCGTGCTCTTCGTAATCGCTCGGCACCCCAACGGGCTGGTCAACAACGGGAAGCTCGCGCGTACTTTGTTGCTCGGCCATTTGAATACGGCGCTCAATATCACGCAGCGCATCTAGATACTCGTCCAGCTTGATTTGGTCGCCAGGACCAAGAATAAGTTCCAAACCTTTCAATTCGCCACCGATCGCATCAAGAATGCTACGGTCTCGCCGCAACCGCTCCATCCGGACTTCAGGATCTGTGCTACCGGTAGTTCCAAAAAGTCGCTCAAAGACAGCCCGTGGATCGTTCTCAATGGGCAGAGGTGTGGTTGGTGTCCGCCACGCGATCGTGTTGGTGTAGGCGCAACTTGCACCCCCGTCGCAGTTCCCAACCATCGCATTTGATTCAATCCCTAGTTCAAGGGAAGCCAGTTGCGTCTCCTTTGACAACTCTCGAGCTGCTATTTGGTCCATCGAGACAGCCGCAAAGACATCAGCACCGCTCGTAATCTTAAAGGGCACACATGTTAGGAAAGTACCGGCCGACCGCGCATGGTCACCACCGCCCTTAACCAAGTTAGCCGATTCGTCGTCGAGACCACCACAGAGCAGAACCCGATCCTTGAACGCGCTTAACGACTGTAATGTCGGCGGCAATTCGGCAAGCGTTCCTTCTTCTTTTGGAAACCAATACGGCATTGACATCCCGTTCGGCACATAAAAAACGCCGAACCGCCGAACCGGTGCAGCTGCCGTTCGGCGTTG
>DTWD01000002.1 GCA_012963185.1 Acidobacteriota bacterium | reverse complement strand
CTACAGCCACTCGGAAACCGATACGGCCGCAATCTGCGTACTCAACTCTGGCAGTGCTCTTTTGACGGCTCATTTCACGAGATATCGGAACGATAACAGCGTGCTTACAAAAGGTGCTTCTGCCTACTTATTTGGAAAATTTGATGGCGACTGGCGAATCATGTCGATTATCGCTAACCCAAAGGCCAAACTCATCGAGTGTGACTAAAGGCAAAGACTATGGCAGACCTTGTGAATCGGCGTCGCTTTTTAGAGATTGGAACACTCGGAGTCGGTTACGGCGCTATCGCGCCACATGCTAATGCCACGCAATCAAACCACAGTACCGAAAACACGGTCCGGATGGTTGGTGATGGCCTTGGGCTCTCCCCAAGTGAACTAGCTGACACATGGACCCAACTTGCAACCAAAGGGGAAATAGAGCCTGACTCCTACTCCAATGGCGGCACGGTCGAACACTTAGAAACAGCTTGCGCCGCTGTGCTCGGTAAAGAACGAGCCGTCTTTATGCCAACCGGCACGCTGGCCAACCATCTTGCTGTGCGGGAGTTGGCGGGCGGAACTGGGCGCGCGATTGTCCAGGCCGAAAGTCACCTCTACAATGATTCGGGTGATTGCGTACAGAATCTAACCAATATGCCCCTTGTCGCACTCGGGGCAAATCAGGCGAGTTTTTCGAACGAGCAGCTTGATACAGCCGTCGAGCGGGCTCAAACTGGCCGTGTCGCAACGCCCATTCGGGTGATCTCAATCGAAACCCCGGTACGCCGACGATTCGGTGAAACATTCGACGGCAATCAACTCGAACGCGTGGTCTCATTCGCAAAAGAAAGGGAAATCAGTCTGCATCTGGATGGCGCACGCATCTTCCTGCAAGCGGCATACGAAAACAGACCAGTCTCAGACTACACTGGGCCGTTCGACACCGTTTACGTGTCCCTCTACAAATACTTTAATGCTCCATCTGGAGCGATTCTCGCTGGACCACGTTCATTACTGGATGGAATGTTCCACACTCGTCGAATGTTCGGCGCCGGACTCCCAGCCGCATGGCCGTTTGCCGCAATCGCCCACCACTACCTTCCAGGATTTACAACCCGATTCCGTCGGGCGGTCGACACGTCAGAAGCATGGGTCGAGCTAATTAGCAATCACGAAGCGTTTGTTGTTGAGCGGATAAAAAGCGGTACCAATTTATTACGGCTACGGGTCACGGGAACGGACCCGCAATTGTTCCGCGCCAGACTCGAACGTGCTGGGATCGTCATCGGCAGACCAAGAGGTACAGGCCAATTCTTAATTGCGGTAAACGAGACCTGGAATCGAAAACCCGCCGACGAGATAGCTACTGTTTTTGTTGAAGCACTCGGTTAGTCGAGCCGTAGGGCTTTTCGGAACCGTTCGGTTACGATGCTCTGAGTACTCCAATCGCCAATAATCCCCAGCCAACAATCAGACAGACGCCCCCAATCGGCGTTATAGCCCCAAGCCAGCGGATTCCTGTAACCGCCAACACATACAAACTGCCTGAAAAAATAAATATTCCGGCAACAAAAAGATAGCCAGCAATGCTGACATACGAACCCGGCCAGCGGGACGCCGCCCAGGCAACCGCCAACAAACCGAGTGCATGGATCAAGTGATATCGCACTCCAGTCTCAAACACCACAAGCATTTCTGGCGACAATCGTGCCCGCAATCCATGTGCACCAAACGCGCCAAGAATGACCCCAAGCCCGCAGAGTACCGAACCAGTCGCAAACCACCCAGCTACCATCGGTCTGTATGATACTGCGATGCTGTTCGATTGGGCGGCGCTGGATCTATTTATACGAACGCGTTTCCAGGAATTGGTCGACACCGATTTCGCGCAAGTGAGGTATGGAGATACCAGCACCGCTATAGTCTTCACGTTTATTGTCATTGCGGCGCTATTTGTCACATTCGCCCGTCTTCTATTTCTGCGCCGTCGTCATTCACGACAGCACTCCGGACATGAAGTCGCACGTCGGCATCAACGAGGGTTTCTGGTAGGGCTCGCCTATAACGTCCCTAAATTTATCCTCGGCCTGGCCCTGATAATTATTTTGGTTGCTCTTTCAGACCCGTTCGTAACCTCTACAGAAGAGGTCACAGGTAACGTTGAATCTCGTGTCCGTATCGACCTCGTCGATACATCACTCTCAATGGCCTGGGAGTTCGCAAACAGTGAACTATCTCGCGCAGAAGTAGCGCGGGCCTCTCACCTTGAGTTTCTCGAAATGCGACGCGAGAAAAATGACCGCGTCTCACTTTGGCTCTTTTCGTCGTACCCGTACATGGTTGACGACTTTGTCATTGACGACGAACTTTATTTTTTCCAGGTCATGGAGGCACCTTACGTTACTGTGAAAATCCTCGCGTCAGAGCCCGGCGCCCAACGCGACAAATACTTCGTACCAGAAGACAAAGTACGGATTATCGAATCGGAAGGCACAACAAATATTCAACTTGCTCTGCAATCTGTATTGAGACACTTTGATCGAGACGCGGAAATCTTCAATAGAGGAGCGACGGACCACCGCGCTGTGCTTATCATTACCGACGCAGACGTCGACGAAATACCTGTGGCCGAACTCTCCGCGCTCAATGCACGTAACATCGTGCCGTACATCATCTACATCAACACGGCGAACGTCCGGACAACCGATGAAGACGCCGCAGGCCCGTCCTTGATTGACAGCATTCGCGACTATGGCGGTGACTACTTTGACGTCTCGACAGAAGATGGCTTGCAACGTGCGTATACTGCGATCGACGAACGCGAGACGGTTCGTGTCGAACTGAAGCACCGAGCACTTAGAGTCCCTATCTATTCGCGATTCTTACTACTCAGCCTAGTCTTAATGGTCATAGGTATTCCGGCCGGGTTTATCGCTGAATTAATCTGGGGAACACATCCGTAAGCATTGTCATCGATCGTGAACGGACCAAACCCACAAATCAAAAAATGGGACACCCGCTACAAAGGAAATGCGCACGCTCTATTGAAACCACCACTGGAACCCGTTGTCGAAGCAACCAAACCACTAAAACCTGGGCGTGCTCTTGACCTTGCCTGCGGGCCGGGGCGACATGCTATCTGGCTTGCCCAACTCGGGTGGAACGTTGACGCCGTCGACGGTTCCTCGACAGCTCTTCATCAACTACTGAGCTTTGCTGACAACAGTGGCTGCAGTCACCGAATACATACGATATGCGCAGACTTGGAATCGAAACCACCCGAATTTCAGGTTCCCAAAGAACGCTATGACCTCATCATCAATTGCCATTTTTTGCACCGTCCACTTTTCGGAGCCATTCAAAACGGTATCCGAAAAGGCGGCTACTTCATCGGCATTATTCAGCTGGCGATCGCGTCATCGTCGAACGACCACAGTTACCTAGTTCAACCTGGCGAACTCAAGAGACTGGTTCAGGACTGGCAATGGGAAGCCATCCGTAGCCATGAAGAGAGCAGACGTATTACCGACGCAGACACACAACTCGCCGACTCGGTCATTGTCGCGAGACGTCCGAATGGACGATCTGGCCCCCTGATCTAATTCTGTAATTCTCGCTCTTTCTGGCGAGCACCAGACAAGATATTTAAAAGCCCGTAGTTACCTTCGTGACACGCGTACTCGAATAGCGCATCGCCTCGCTT
>DTWD01000001.1 GCA_012963185.1 Acidobacteriota bacterium | reverse complement strand
CTAAGCTGCAGGATGGCATTTCGCGTATAGGACTCGTACTCGGCAACAATGATGTCTTCGTGGTGTTCCGAGTCAATAATTCCAATTTCCACAAGCTTCGGATCGGCAATGAAATAGAGCGCAACCAAGTCCGCGCGTGCTTCTTCCAAGGCAGAGTACTGTTCCTTTATAAACGCTTGCGGATTTCCTTCAAGAGTGTCCGACAACTGACCTGATGCGTGACCAATAACTTCATGCATATTGGTCGTTAGTTCACCTGCTAAGCCACCCCATTCTGCTGAACGCGTTGCTTCGTCATCATCCCAGGTAAATTCATTGCGGTACGCGTTCGGTCTCGACCGCTCGTACGCTTCCGTGACATTCGACAACGAAACAGACTTGCTGCCGTATGTCTCCCGTACACTCTGGTCGTTTGGAAGGTTGATCCCGATCGGTGTTATTGGACCAGCATCGCCAATTTCGACAACAACATCAATGGCGTTAGCTGTAATTCCAAGCACACCTTCTTTACGGTAGCGGGGGTCCCACGGCATGTGGTCCTCGAACCACTGCGCATTATCGGCAAGTGTTTGAATCGCAGCGGTCTTTTCTTGATTGACATAGTACACGAGAGCTTCCCAGGACCCCTTCGCACCACGGGCATCCATATAGACCTCGGTAAAACCATTAATCGTGTCAACAGACGACGACTGATCAGCCACCCACGCAATGTCGTATTCGCGACGATCCGTTGACTCTCCCGTCCGGTACCATTGCACAAGCGCTTTGAGTGCGGTGGCCATTTCTGGTGTAGCGAAAGGAACCGCTGCCTCTAAATGTCTAACGACCTCACGCAATTGGTTTGCGTATCGCCCGCCCCCATTAATGCGGTAAACCTCTTCCTCAAGCATCCCTCCTCTCTTGACCAGTCGAGAATTCAACGGGTACTGCTCATCGAAATCCGCAATGTCCCCCATCGACACACCGTCGTAAAGATTATTTGAGCTGGAAAGCAACATATCCATCCCGTCAGCGGGCGTCTTATTTGTCACGATCGGATCGAACGTATCGTCGAAAAACATCGGCTCAAGACGAGTCAACAGGTCATCAAGTGACTCTCCTTCATTTAGCGGAAATACTGCACCATCCTCTGCTGCCGCACGTGCGGCCAGCCGAAATACCGCCGGGTCGATATCCAACACATATTTCCTGGCCGTCAGATTATTGAACGGTCCAGTATTCAGCCAGAATAATTTCGTATAGCGATGAATCGCATCCCGGGGATCTGAAGCGAGACGATCGGAGTGCGTAAGAATTTCTTCGAGTACTTCACGCATCTCAAGTCCGTGAGCATACCGTTGGTCATAGTAGATATCTCGGCCAGCGAGTGCCGCGTTATAAAGGTGCCAGACTAAAACTTTTTCCCGAAGTGGAAGAGCAGAAAATCCGTCCGCATAAATCTGTGCAATAGACACATCATCAATCCGCTCCAGCAGATACTGACGGCCTTCCATTTCTGATGATTCAGAGTCTGATTCCAGTATTTCAGGTGCATTTGACACACACCCTATGGTGAGAACCAACACCGCAATAAAGAGCACCATCTGTCGTTGCCAGGTCATCGAGCCTCCATAACCAACAAAACGTGTATTCCGACCTCCAAGAACGTCAGACACTAGTAAAATGGAGGTGTTCAGGGATTATATCGATCTAAGGAAACAAAGAGATGACCCTTAAATTATCGGCCCGGCATATTGTCGCCTGGGTCGTGACCATGACTGCCACAATTGGTGGCCTGGCACCAGTAACACATGCGCAACAGAACGTGCTTACGGTCGCTGACCTGTACGATCCCGACCGGCGAATCGACTTTGATGGCAGCGTCCCAACGGGTCTTACTTGGTTGGACAATGACACCTACATCGCCAAACGCCTTGTGGGTGACCCATTTGAGAGCCCCTTCGTACGCGTTGATGCAATCAGCGGGGAACGCACTGCTCT